>WGAK01000171.1 GCA_015494815.1 Anaerolineales bacterium
ACCATCGCCCGCTACATTGACCATACCCTGCTCAAGCCCGCCGCCACCCCCGCGGACATCGCCCGGTTGTGCGCCACCGCGCGCGCCTTTGGCTTCGCGGCGGTGTGCGTCAACCCGCGTTTCGTGGCCCAGGCCGCGGCTGCGCTGCAGGACAACCCGGTGGCCGTGTGCACGGTGGTGGGCTTTCCGCTGGGCGCGACCACCACCGGCGCCAAGGTGCACGAGGCCGTGGAAGCCCTGGACGCGGGGGCCACGGAACTCGACATGGTCCAGAGCATCGGCCTGCTCAAGGCCGGCGACTGGCGGGCCGTGGCCGAAGACATCGCCGCGGTGGTGGGCGTGGCCCACGCCCGGGGCGCGCGGGTCAAGGTCATTCTGGAGACCGCGCTGCTCACCCCCGACGAAATCGTCGCCGCCAGTCTGGTGGCCCAGGCCGCGGGCGCGGACTTCGTCAAGACCTCCACGGGCTTTGGCCCCGGCGGCGCGCGGGTCGAAGATGTGGCGCTCATGCGGGCCGCGGTGGGCGACGCGCTGGGCGTCAAGGCCTCGGGGGGCGTGCGCACTTATGAGCAGGCCCTGGCCATGATTCAGGCCGGCGCAACCCGCATCGGGGCCAGCGCCGGTGACCGCATCGTGCAGCAGGCCCGGGCGGCCTCGGTTTGACGCGGCCCGGCGTGGCCGCACGCTTTTCCCCCAGGAGGATGACATGGACCTTCGCGGTCATATTGCACTGGTCACCGGCGCGGCGCATCGGGTAGGACGGATGCTGGCCCTGGCCTTAGCCCGGGCGGGCGTGCATGTAGCCGTGCATTACGGCCGTTCGGCCCAGGCGGCGCACGAGACGGTGGACGCCATTCGACGCCTGGGCGTGCAGGCCCAGGCGTTTCAGGCCGATCTGCGCACGCCCGAGGCCCCCGCGCAGTTGTTCCACCAGGTGCAGGCGAGCCTGGGCGTGCCGCGCATCCTGGTCAATTCCGCGGCTGCGTTCGTGCCCGGCCAGGTGCGCGATACCACCCTGGAGAACTGGGACCTGCACCTCAATCTCAACCTGCGCGCGGCCTTTTTGCTGACCCAGGCCTTTGCCCGCGCGGTGGGCGCGGGGCCGGGCAAGGTGGTCAACATCACCGACTGGCGCGCCCAATACCCGGGCCGCAAGTACCTGGCCTACACCATCAGCAAGGCCGGGCTCATCACCCTGACCCACATGGCCGCGCGGGAACTGGCGCCGGGCATCCAGGTCAACGCGCTGGCCCTGGGTGCGGTGCTGCCGCCGCCCGGCCAGAGCCCCGAGTACCTGGAACGCCTGGCGCGACGCACGCCCGGCGGGCGGCCCATCCGCGAAGCCGAGATTGGCGACGCGTTGCTCTTCTTGCTGCGCAACGACGCGGTGACCGGCGAGGTGCTCTATCTCGACGCGGGCGCGCACCTGGTCCACGGCTGAGGAGGTCGTATGCGGGATGTCATTGAAATCCACGACCTGTTGTTGCGCACCATCATCGGCGTGAACGATTGGGAGCGCAAGGACCGGCAGGATGTGCGCATCAACCTGCGGTTGTTCACCGACACGCGCGCCGCGGGCCAAAGCGACCGCCTTGACGACACCCTCAACTATCGCGCGCTGACCAAGGCCGTCATCGCGCTGGTGGAGGGCTCGCAGTTCTACCTGGTGGAGAAACTCGCGGAAGAGATTGCGCGGCTGTGCGTGGTGCGCTTCGGCGTGCCCGAGGTGGAGGTGCAGGTCGAGAAGCCCGGCGCGCTGCGCTTCGCGCGTTCGGTGGGCGTGCGCATTCGTCGCCGCCGGGAGGATTACGCCTGATGGCCTGGGCCGTGGTGACTTTGGGGTCCAACATTCGCGGCCCCGTCTACCTACCGCGCGCGGTGGCGGCCCTGGCCCAGATGGCCCGGGTGGCGCGGCTTTCGCAGGTCTACGAAACGCCCCCCGTGGGCACCGCGGGGCCGCCCTTTTTGAACGCGGCCGTGCTGCTGGCCCTGGACCTTCCGGCCGAGGGTTTGCGCGCGCGGCTGCGCGCCATCGAGGCCCGCCTGGGGCGGGTGCGCGGCGCGGACCCCAACGCGCCCCGCACCCTGGACCTGGACGCGCTGCTTTATCGCACCCCGGATGGGGCCGAGGCCCTGGTGCTCAACCGCCGCGAGATGGGCTACGCGCACGCGGTGGTGCCCGCGGCCGAAGTCGCGGGCCACTGGGTGGTGGAGGGCCGGCCGCTGTATCGCCGGGCCGCGGCCTTCGCGGCCCAGGCCCAGGGGTTTCGCCCCCGGGTGGCGGTCTGGTCCGCCATGATGGAGGCCCTGTCCGTCAACAAGGAGTAACTTATGAGTTGGGAACGAGCCCATGTGGACGCGGATTGGCCCGTGGAGGCCATCGCGCAGCATATCCGGGCGTTGCTGCCCCTGTTGGGGGAAGACCCGCAGCGCGAGGGCCTGCGGGAAACGCCCACCCGGGTCGGCCGCATGTTCGCGGAGTTGACCGCCGGCTATCGGGTGAACCCCGAGCGCCTGCTCAACGACGCGGTCTTTCACAGCGACTACGACGGCATCGTGCTGGTGCGCGATATCGAGTTCTACAGCCTGTGCGAGCACCACATGCTGCCCTTCTTCGGCGTGGCTCATGTGGCCTATGTGCCCCGGGGCAAAATCATCGGCCTGTCGAAAATCCCCCGCATTGTGGACATGTTCGCGCGGCGGCTGCAGGTGCAAGAGCGGCTGACGCATCAGATTGCCGACTTCTTGGAGCAGGTGCTGCAGCCCCGCGGGGTGGCCGTGGCGCTGGAAGGGACCCACTTGTGCGCGGTCATGCGGGGGGTGCGCAAGGCCCGGGCGCGCATGGTGACCCAGACCGTGCGCGGGGTGTTGGCCGACGACCCGCGGCTGCAACAAGCGTGGCGCGCCTGGCTGGCGCGCGGCGAAACGCCGGCCGACCTGGACCTGCTGCCCGATTCGTAAGTTGACCTCAGGGGGTGGGCTCCGCATCGGCGGCCCGGCGCGCGGCGCGCGCTTCGTCCAGCAGCGCGGCCAGCCGCGCCCGCCACGGCTCCGGGGCCGTGGGCTGCACCCGTCGCAGCAGCCAGAGCACCCCGGCCTGGTCCGCGGTTTCCCAGACCAAACGCCGCCAGAAGGGCAGCGCTTCCGCGGGCCAGCGTTGCAACATGCCCCGCAGCACGGGCACCCATTCGGGACGCAGCGCGGGGTCGGGGCGTTGCAGCCCCGCGCGCAGCAGCCGAAACAGCACGGGCGTGTTGTCGAAGGCCGGGCTGCGCATCAGACGCGCCACGGCCTGCAGCGCGGCCGCGGCCTCGTCGCCCGTGGCCTGCGGGGGAAGATGCGGCGTCAGTCGCTGCAAGAAGGCCTCGCCCACCGCGGTCAGTGGCGCTGCGGCGTGCTCCAGCACGGCCGCGCGCACCCGGTGGTCGCGCACCCGCAGCCAGGCCCAAAACCGCCGGAACACCGGGGCCACCGGTGGCGCGGGTACCTGGCTCAGCACTCGGGCGGCCAGCAGGCGAGGCTCCCGCACCGCGCGGGCCCAGAGCGCGTCGGCCAGGGCCAGTCGGGCTGCGGGGTCCGGGGGCAGGGCCTGCCGCAGCCCGCGCCACACTTCGGGCACCACCACGGCCGCGGTGTGGTAGGCCGGTTCGTCCGCATCGGCCTGGGCGCCGGGGCGATAGGCGCGGTTGGCGTGTTGGGCCAGCAACGCATCCAGGGCCGCGGCCCGGGCCTCCGGCGTGGACGATTGGGCCAGCAAGTCGGCAATGGCTTTGCGCAAAGTGCGCAGGCGTACCGCGCCCATCCGAAACTCCGCGGGGCCCGCGTGGGGCCCCGTTCCTTTTAGTAGGCTTTGGCGAAGAAGGCCCAGTGCCGGGCCGGTTCGCCGCAGACGATACAACGGTCGGGCGCTTCCGCGGGGCGATGAGCCTCGAAGGGCAGGCAGCGGTTGGTGGCCTTGAAGTCGGCCTTGATGCGGGCCTCGCACTCGGCCCGGCCGCACCAGCCTGCCAGAGCCCAGCCTTGTTGCACCGCCTCGCCCAGGGCCGCATACGAGTCCGGGCGTTGAATGTGGGCATCGCGGAACGCGGTGGCCTTGCGCAGCATGTTGGCGTGAATCTCGTCCAACAGGTCGGCCACCCGCTCGGGCAGGCCCTCCCAGGGCGCGGTCTGGCGGCCGGCTTTGCCGGGGATGTCGCGCCGGGCCAGCACCGCCACCTGCTGCGCGATGTCGCGCGGGCCAATCTCCACCCGCACGGGCACCCCGCGCATCTCCCAGTCGTTGAACTTGAAGCCCGGCGTCACATGGTCGCGGTCGTCCAGGTGGACACGGAAACGGGAGGCCAGCGCGGCGTGCAAGCGCCGGGCTACCTCCAGCACCTGGCTCTGCTGCGCGTCGTCGCGCCAGATGGGCACGATGACCACCTGGATGGGCGCCAGTCGCGGGGGCAACACCAGCCCCTGGTCGTCGCCGTGCACCATGATGATGGCCCCGATGAAGCGGGTGGACAACCCCCACGAGGTGGTCCACACATACTTCATCTGGTTGTCCCGGTCCAGGAACTGGATGTCGAAGGCCCGGGCGAAGTTTTGCCCCAAGAAGTGCGAAGTGCCGGCCTGCAGGGCTTTGGTGTCGCCCATCATGGCCTCGATGGTGTAGGTGTGCACCGCGCCGGCGAATTTCTCGCTCTCGGACTTCTGCCCCGGGATGACGGGGATGGCGGCTTCGTTGACCGCGAAGTCCTCATACACCCGCAACATGCGCAGGGTTTCTTCTTCGGCTTCGGCGCGGGTGGCGTGGGCCGTGTGCCCTTCCTGCCAGTAAAACTCCAAGGTGCGCAAGAACAGTTTGGTGCGCAACTCCCACCGCACCACATTGCCCCACTGGTTGAGCAGCATGGGCAGGTCGCGGTACGACCGAATCCACTTGGACCACATGTACCCGATGATGGTCTCCGAAGTGGGCCGCACGGCCAGGGGTTCTTCCAGTTTCTTTCCGCCGCCGTGGGTCACCACCGCCAGTTCGGGCGCAAAGCCCTCCACGTGCTCCTTTTCCTTCTCGAAGAACGAGAGGGGAATGAGCAGCGGAAAGGCTGCGTTCTGATGGCCGGTGGCCTTGAAGCGCGCGTCCAGGGCCTTTTGGATGTTCTCCCACAGGGCCCAGCCGTAAGGCCGCACCACCATGCACCCGCGCACGGGCGCGTAGTCGGCCAATTCGGCCCGCAGCACCACCTGGTTGTACCATTCGGCGAAGTTTTCGCTTCGAGAGGGTAATTTTGGATACGCCATGGTCTTCCCTCAGGCCAGGGTTGTGGGTTGTTTATACCACGATTTGGCAGGGGGACGGAAGATTTGCGGCCGGGTCAGGCCGCGGTCAGCGCGGTCAACACTGCTTGCAGCACCTGCACCGCGCGCGCGTACTCGTCCAGGGGCAGGTGCTCGTGGGGCGTGTGGTCCAGGGCCGAATCGCCGGGGCCGTAGGCCACCGCGGGGCATTGCCACGCGGGCGCGACGATGTTGAGGTCCGCGGTGCCGCTCTTGCGCACCAGGCCGGGGCGCGCGCCCTGGCTGCGGATGGCCCGCAGAAACGCCCGCACCAGCGGCGAGCGCCGGTCCGCCAGATACGCGGGGATGGCGTAGCCCTGGGGCGTGACCGTGGCGTCCCAGGCTGCGCATTGGGCCTGCAGGGCCGCGTACCAGCGTTCGGGGGGCCAGTCCAGCGGCAGCCGCGCGCCCAAGCGCAGGTCGGCCCACTCGTGCAGGCCGTCGCCGCCCGAGGCCCAGCCCCGCAGGGTGACTTGCAATTGCTCGAAGGGTTTGGCGCGGTCCGCGTTGTGGGCCGCGACCCAGTCGCGCACGTGTTGCCACAGGGCCACGGCCTGCTCGCACGCGGAGGGGGCCTGGGCCGCGGTGTGGGCCAGGGGGGTGCGCACCCGCACCTGGGCCCAGGCGGAGCCTTTGTACCCCAGGGTCACCCGGTGCCAGCGGCTGGGCTCGCCGATGATGGCGAACGCGGGCCGATGCCGCGACACGATGTGCCGTGCGCCCACCGAGTCGCGCTCCTCGTCCACCGCGGCAATCACGGTCAAACGCCAGCCGGGCCGCGGGCCTACCGCGGCCACCGCGTCCACGAACGCGGCCAGGGGGCCTTTGGCGTCCACGCTGCCGCGGCCGTAGAGCACCCGACGCCCCGCGTCGTCGGTGGTCACCCGCACGGGCACCTCGCCGGGCACGGTGTCAATGTGCCCCAGCAGCACGATTTCGCGCGGCCCCGCGCCCATGTGGCCGATGGCGTTGCCCACCTCGTCCAGGTGGGCCGCGGTGAAGCCCAGGGCTTGCATGTGCTGCACCAGCCAGGTCGCGGCCGCGCGTTCCTGGCCCGAGGGGCTGGGCCGGCGCACCAGGCCCCACAGGGTGGGCGAAACATCCGGGGGTGTGGTCATGGGGTGTCCGTGGCCTCCAGGGCTTCCAGCGCGGCCTGCGCAGGGGGATAGCCGGGATGGGCCTCCAGCGCGCGCTGGAAGTCGGCCCGCGCGGCGTCGTAGTCCCCTTGCGCGGCGTAGGCCCGGCCGCGCCAGTAGTAGGCTTCTTCCAGCACCGGCTCGCTCATGGCCTTCAGGGTGGTAGTGGCCAGTTGGATGACATCGTCGTAGCGGCCGACCGCGTCGTAAGCCTGATAGGGGCCCTGATGATACCACATCCAGCGCCAGGGGCGAATGTCGGGCGGCAGCGCGGCCAGCAGGGTGAACGCCTGGTCGAAGGCCTGGGCCGCGGCGGCCTCGTCCCCTAAGGCCACCAGGCTTTCGCCCAGGTTGAACCAGGCGAACACCGCATCGCGGCCGGAGAGGGAGCGGGTTTCGGCGGCCGCGCGTTGGGCCGCGGCCTGCCATGCGGCCGTGGGGTCGGCCCATTGGCCCAGCAGACGCCGCACCTCGCCGTCTCGCTCGGGCGGGTAGACCACCAGGTAGACGAAGTTGAAGGCCCGCCATTCGCGCTGTAACTGGTCGTAGGCAATGGCTTGCTCGGGACCCTGGTACGAATCGTGGGCGTAGAAGGTGGCTTTGGCGTCGTCGTAGCCCCATACCAGCAGGTAATGCCCCATCCAGCCGTCGTCGGCGTTGGGCTCGAAGCCTTTTTCGACCACCACGGGGAAGCCTGCGGCGATGAGCGAGCGCAGCAGGTCCAGGTCACCCGCGGGGCGCATGAGGGCCATGAAGCGGGTGTGACGCAGCACCGCGGCTTCGATTTCCTCGGGCATGACATTCTTGTCCCGGGGGTTGGGCTTGAGCCAGGCGGCCAGGGTGTATTGGTCGCCTTCCCAGCCCCAAAAGGCCAGGGCCATGCTCAGGGTGGCCGGCGCGCAGTTGTTCCAGTCCTGGTACTCGTGCTGCGGGGGCGGCCAGAACGCGGCCGCGGGGCGCGGGG
>WGAK01000172.1 GCA_015494815.1 Anaerolineales bacterium
AGCGCGACGCCATCGGTCTTGCCGCCCTTGAGGGGCTGGAAGAGTTTTTTCGGCAGTTTGTCGTCTTCCCGGGTGAAGCCCTCGCGGGCGTTGAAGGCGCGCAGCAGGTTCAGTCGCCGCTCGCCCACTTTCAACAGCGCAGGGATGTCCAGATCCCACCCGGTGATGGCGTTGATGGCTTCCACTAACTGGCTGACGTCGTAGAGATGCCACGAGGGGCCAAAGACGAACTGGCAGACGTTGAACGTATCCATGGCGGAATACAGCCACTCGGTGACTAAGGCGAAGCGCACTTTCTCTTCGTTGAGCACGTCGTTGGGCTGGGGGTTGGTCAGGCCGAGTTGCGCCATGCGTTCAGGATACCAGTTGTACGACGGGTCGTGCTCGCTGGACTGGTGGTCGGCGCCGAAGGGGTTGACCGCGTAAATCAGGCCCAGAGAACGCTTGACCTGCGGCATGTGCGCGGGGAGTTCCTGCTTCTTGGCCGTGACCACCAGTTCATGGCCGCGGCCGGTTTTCTCCGCGGCGCGCGCCGAGCCCTCGGCGAGGATGTCGCCAAAGCCCTCGCGGCGGGCGATTTTCTCGATCATGGTGATGAGCGCGTCCGCGTTGCCAAAGCGCAGTTCCACGCCGTCGGTGTCCGCGGTGGTCAGGTAGCCGTGCTCGAAGGCGTCCATGGCCCAGGCAATCGTCGCGCCGGCGGAAATGGTATCCAGGCCGTACATGGCGCACAACTGGTTGGCATAGGCCACCGCGTTGAGGTCATCGATGCCGCAATACGCGCCCAAGGTGGCCAGGCTTTCGTATTCGGGGCCGCCGTAGCGCGGGTCGACCTTGTATTTGCCTTCGGTAACTTCCACCACCCGCTTGCAGCGAATGGGGCAGGCGTAGCAGGTATCGCGTTCCTTGAGGATGGTTTCAGCCATGGTCTTGCCGTCGATGGCCTCTGCGCCCTCGAAGGTGCCGCTTTCCCAGTTGTGGGTGGGCAGGCCACCGTTCTTGCTCTGGGAACGCACGATTTCCGCGGTGCCGTACAGCCCCATACCGTACACATCGGATTCAGGGAACGCCTTGCCGCCCCACCGGGCGAGTTCGGCCAGTTTTTTCTTGTCGGCCACTTTGGGGCGCGCCTTGCCGCGCACCACGATGGCCTTGAGGCGCTTGCTGGCCATCACCGCGCCCATGCCGGTGCGGCCGTTGGCGCGGTTGGCCATGGTCATCACCGCGGCCATACGCACGCCGTTTTCGCCCGCGATGCCGGGCTGCATGATGTGCACCTTCGGGTCGCCTAATTCCGCTTTGAGCAGGTCTTCCACCTCGCCGGTGGTCTTGCCCCAGAGGTGACCGGCGGGGCGCAGTTCGGCCTCGCCCTCGTGCACCCACAGGTACACCGGCTCGGGGGCCTGGCCGTGGAACACGAAAGCGTCGAAGCCCGCCCATTTCATCTCCGCGGGGAAGAAGCCGCCCGACTCGGAATCGCCGATCGCGCCGGTGAGGGGCGATTTGGCCGTCAGGGTCACCCGGCTCAGCCCACCCAACGAAGCGCCGGTAAGCACGCTGACGGCCACGGTGAGGGTGTTTTCCGGCCCCAGAGGGTCGGCATGGGGCGGGGTGTGTTTGAGCAGGTAATACGCGCCCACTGCGCTGCCGCCCACGTAGGTGCGGTAAAACGACTCAGGCGGGGTTTCCACCTCAAGGCGGCCTTCGTCGAGGTAAACGTGCAAGATCTTGCCGTGATAGCCATAGGGCATACTGACCTCCTTGCAATGTTGCTGTAGGGGGCGGGACGGCGTCCCGCCCCTACGGGGCACCCCTCCGCGTTATGCCTTTTTGACCGCCTTCACCGCGTCGCTGAAGACGTTGAGTGTTTCTGCCACGTCGTCTTCGCTCAGTGCGGCGCACAGGAACCACGGTTCGCGCCCATCGGAATCGGGCATCACGCCGCGGGCAATCAGTTCCATGGCAATGGCTTCGTAAAGTTCGCCGTCGGTCTTCAGGTAGCCGCGGAAATCCTTAGGGGCTTCATCGCTGCCCAGCATGATGCTGAAAATCGGCGGCAAGCCGGTGACCACGTGGGGGATGCCCGC
>WGAK01000173.1 GCA_015494815.1 Anaerolineales bacterium
GCTCTACGGCCCCACCGATGCCCGCCAAATGCTGCCCGTGCTGTCGGAAGATTTGGGCCTGGCCGTGCACGGCTTCATCAGCCCGCCCGGCCTCACCCGCCGCCACCGCCGCGACATGCTCTGGTTCGTCAACGGTCGGCCGGTGCGGGACCCCGCGCTCACGGCCGCGCTGCTCAAGGGCTATGAGCACTTGCTGATGAAGGGCCGCTACCCGCTGGCCGTGCTCTTCTTGACCTTGCCCCCCGACGCGGTGGATGTGAATGTGCATCCGGCCAAGGCCGAGGTGCGCTTTCGCGACCCCGACCGGGTCTTTCGGGCCGTGGTGCGGGCCGTGCGCAAGGCCCTGCTGGCCCACGCGCCCCTGGCCCAACGCCCCGCGCCGCTGAGCGCGTGGGACCTGGCCGCCACGCCCGCGGAGGAGCGGTTGCCCTGGGCCACGCCCGACGAGGACGCGCCCGCGGCAGGGGCCACGACGCTCCCGCCGGCCGCGCCGGAGGGTGTCCCCCTGCCCACGACGCCCGACGCCCAGCAGCCCGCGAACGCGGAGGCCCCGCTGCCCGGCCTGACGCAGCCGCTGCTACGCCTGGTCGGCCAGGTGGCCGCGACCTATCTGGTGGCCGAGGGGCCCGACGGGCTGTATCTGATTGACCAGCACGCGGCCCACGAGCGGGTGCTCTTCGAGCGGCTCATGGCCCGCCGCGGGCAGCCGGGCGCGGCGCAGGCCCTGCTGGAGCCCGTGACCGTGACTCTGCCGCTGCCCCAGGCCCGCCTGCTGGAAGCCCATCTGGAGGCTTTGCGCGCGGTGGGCTTCGAAGTGGAACCCTTCGGCATGGGCATGTTTCGGGTGCGCGCGGTGCCCGTGGCGCTGCAAGGGCAGGATGTGGAGACCGCGCTGCGGGCCGCGGTGGCCGACATCGAACACGACGAACGTCCCCTGGCCCACGACGCGGAAGCCCGGTTGGTGGGCCGCATTTGCAAAGCCCTGGCCGTCAAAGGCGGCCAGCGTTTGAGCCCCGCGGAGCAAGAGCGCCTGCTGCAAGACCTGTTGGCCTGCGAAAACCCGCGCACCTGCCCCCACGGCCGCCCCACCATGATTCGCATCCCCGTGGATATGCTGGAGCGCGAATTCGGGCGGCGAGGGGCCCGTTGAGGGCTTGCAGCACCCTGGCTATACGCAATGCACGGAGGTAAGCCCATGTTGTCCGCCAGTATCGTCGGTGCCTCGGGGTATACCGGCGGTGAGTTGCTTCGCCTGCTGCTCGACCACCCCCGCCTGCACGTGCACCAGGTCACCTCGCGACGCTATGTCGGCCAGTATGTGTACCAGGTCCACCCCAACCTGCGCAAGCGCACCCGCCTCAAGTTCGTCACCCCCGACGCGCTGGAGCCCGTGGATGTGCTGTTTTTGGCCCTGCCCCACGGGGAGGCCCAAAAGCACATCGCCCGCTGGGCCGACCTGGCCACCACCATCGTGGACCTCTCGGCCGACTTCCGCCTGCGGGACCCCGCGGCCTACGCGCGCTGGTACGGCCAGCCCCACGCGGCCCCCGAATGGCTGGAACGCTTCGTCTACGGCCTGCCCGAACTGCACCGAGACGACCTGGCGGGCGCGCGCTACATCAGCGGCGTGGGCTGCAACGCCACGGCCACCAACCTCGCGCTCTGGCCCGCGCTGCGGGCCGGCCTGGTGGACCCGGAACGGCCCGTCATCGCGGAAATCAAGGTGGGCTCCTCTGAGGGCGGTGTCACGCCCAACCCCGGCTCGCACCACCCCGAACGGGCCAATCTGGTGCGCACCTACGCGCCCCTGGGGCACCGCCACACCGCGGAAGTGATGCAAGAACTGGGCCTGAGCCAGGTCTGGCTGACCATGACCTCGGTGGACATGGTGCGTGGGGCCATGGCCACGGTGCACGCCTGGGTGCGGCCGGGCGTGACGGAAAAGGACCTGTGGCGGGCCTACCGGGCCGCGGTGCAAGAAAATCCGTTCTTGCGGCTGGTGAAAGAGCGCCGCGGCGTGTATCGGGTGCCCGACCCGAAAATCCTGGCCGGTTCCAACTACGCGGACCTGGGCTTTGCCCTGGACCCCGACAGCGGGCACCTGGTGGCGATGGCCGCTATTGACAACCTGATGAAAGGCGCGGCCGGCAGCGCGCTGCAAAGTCTGAATGTGGCCTTGGGGTGGGACGAGACTTTGGGCCTGGAATTCCCGGGGTTGCACCCCCTGTAGGCGCCGGAGCGCCCTCCAACGCGAGACCGCGGGGCCGGCGTGCCCCGCGGTCTCGCGTGTGCAGCGCAAGAAGGGCGTCGGTCAGAACAGCCCCACCACGCGGCCGGTCTCCAGGTCCAGGTCCACATTCATGTAAGCCGGCCGGGTGGGCAGGCCCGGCATGGTGCGAATCTTGCCCACCAGCGGGTACAGGAAGCCCGCGCCCGCGGACAAGCGGATATCGCGCACCGGCACCCGGAAGCCCCGCGGCGCGCCTTTGAGATTGGGGTCGTGGCTGATGCTCAGGTGGGTCTTGGCGATGCAAATGGGCAGTTTGTCGTAGCCCAGGCGGGTGTATTCCGCGATGCGCTCCTCGGCCAAAGGCTCGAAGTCCACCCCGTCCGCGCCGTAGACCTCGCGGGCGATGGTCTCGATTTTCTCCTTGATGGGCAAATCCAGGTCATAGAGGAAGCGGAACTGGGAGGGCTGTTCCGTGGCCCGCATCACGGCCTTGGCCAGGTCAATGGCACCCTCGCCGCCCAACTCCCAGTGGCGGGTGACCACCGCGTCGAACGCGCCGGCCTCCAGCGCGGCCTGGCGGATGAGCGCGTGCTCGGCTTCGGTGTCGGTCGAAAAGGCGTTGATGGCCACCACCACGGGAATGCCGTACTTGCGCACGGTCTGAATGTGATGGATGAGGTTGGGCAGGCCGGCCTGCAGCAGTTCCAGGTTCTCCTGGGTGTAGGCGGGGTCCAGGGGCTTGCCCGGCGAGACCTTGGGGCCGCCGCCGTGCATCTTAAGCGCGCGCACCGTGGCCACCATGACCGCGGCGTTGGGCGTCAGGCCCGAGTAGCGAGTCTTGATGTCCGCGAACTTCTCGAAGCCGATGTCCGCGCCGAAGCCGGCCTCGGTGATGACATAGTCGGCCAGTTTGAGCGCGATGTAGTCGGCCACGATGGAACTGTTGCCGTGGGCGATGTTGGCAAACGGCCCCGCGTGCACGAACACGGGCGTGCCTTCCAGGGTCTGCATCAGGTTGGGCTTGAGCGCGTCTTTCATCAGCACGGTGAGCGCGCCGGCCACGGCCAGGTCCTCGGCCGTCACGGGGTTGCCTTCCCGGTCCAGGCCCACCACGATGCGGCCCAGGCGCTCCCGCAGGTCCTTCAGGCTGGTGGCCAGGGCCAGGATGGCCATGATTTCGCTGGCCACGCTGATGTCGAAGCCCGTGCGGCGGGTGAAGCCCTTTTCATCGGGCCCCAGGCCGATTTCCACCTCCCGCAGCAGCCGGTCGTTCACATCCACCACCCGGCGCAGGGTGATGGTCGCGGGGTCCACATCCAGGCGCACCAGTTTGCGCAACTTGTCCGGCGGCAGGTCCTCCAGGTCCTCGGGCCGAATGCCCAGTTTTTCCATCCGATAGCGATAGCCGCGCGGAATTTGCCGCTTCCCGTTCTTGACCGGGAACAGGCGGCGGAACAGGGCCTCGTCCTTCTGCCGCGATTCGTGGAACATGCGGGTGTCCAGCGCCGCGGCCAGCAGGTTGGTGGCGATGCTCACCGCGTGGATGTCACCGGTGAGGTGCAGGTTGAAGTCCTCCATCGGGATGACCTGGCTGTAGCCGCCGCCGGCCGCGCCGCCTTTGATGCCAAAGGTGGGGCCCATGCTGGGCTGCCGAATGGCCGTGAACACCCGCTGGCCCAGGTGCGCGCCCAAAGCCTGGCTCAGGCCCACGGTGGTGGTGGTCTTGCCCTCGCCCAACGGCGTAGGCGTGATGGCCGTAACCACGATGTACTTGCCGTTGGGCCGGTCGGCCAGACGCTTCAAAATGTCGAGTTTGACCTTGGCCTTGTAGGGGCCGTAAAGTTCCAGTTCCTCGGGCAAGATGCCGGCTTCTTCCGCGACCTGGGTGATGGGCTTGAGGTCGGCTTCCTGGGCAATCTCGATGTCCGACGGCACCGGATAGCGCCGCTTGAGAGGCGTGGGGGTGAAAGGACGGGTCATGGCTTGCTCCTTGAGTCGGGATGGCCTCCAACAACATGCCGCAAGCCATCGGGCCCACGGCATCGGTTTCATTATACGCCAGAACCGGCGCGGCGACCATGCGCGATTGCTCACGGTTCCCGCGGCCGGGTGCGCCGGGCAGTCAGCCCGCAGACACACGCTCGTGCGCGGCCAGCGGCCAGGGCGCCTGGGGCCAGCGGGTCAGGTCCGCGGCCTCCCAGGCCAGCACCCGCCCCGCCGCGAAATAGGGGAAGTCGAAGGTCAGCGGGTCGCCCGCCCGCGCGCCGGGGATGGGCATGAGCCGCGCGGCCAGCGGCTTGCCCAGGCGCACGGCCAGCGCGGCCACATCCAGCAGCAACGCGGCCAGGCCCTGGGGCGGCACTTCACCGGGCAAGGGCACCGTATCGGGACCCACGCCGCACACCGCGCTGTAAAGCAGCAAATCGTTGACCCGCAAACGCCCCTCGGCCGCGCGCTGGGCCAGGGTGGCGTCTTCCAGCACAGGCAACATCAAACCGTTGAAGCCCGTGCGCGGGAAACGCGCCGCCTGCAACGCATGGGTGAGCCAGGCGGCCAGGGCCAGCGTTCCCGGAAGGCCCATCGCGGGCACGCCCAGCCGCTCCATCGCCGCGGCGATGGACACCCGCGGCGTGGGAAAGGGCGCCCACGAGAAGTCCAGCCCCAGCCACTCGGCCTCCGCGGCCGCAAGCGCGGGCTGCACGGCCTGCTCCAAGCGTCGGGCCAGGGCTTCCAGTTCCGCGACCAGCGCGTCGAAGGCCGCCTCCCAGGTGGTAGCCCGGTCCAGCACCGCGTGCAGCAGCGCGGGGGTCTCGACGGCCAGCGCCAGGCCCAACCAGCCCGGCGGCCGCGTGGCCGCCGCGTACGCCGCGGGAAAGAAGGGCGTCCCCGGCGGCACCTGGGCCAGCGCGGCGAAGCGCAAATTGGCAAAACCGTGCGGCTCCTGCCCGGCCAGCCGGTGGATGACCTGCCCGCCGGCCCGCGCCGCGGCGGGGTGAATGCGGCCTTGAGCATCCACCAGATGCCCGGCCGCGAACACCGTGCCGGCCGCGGCCAGCACCTCGGGGATGGCGTCCCAGGTAGTGGGCCGGTCCGCGGGCCAGGGCCCCACGGCAACGAAATCCACACCTTCGGCCTGGGCGGCCGCGGCCAGGCGCGCGGCCCAGCGCGGCCAGGCCGCGGGCTCGGGCACCCAGGCGGGCAAAGGCGGGGTGGCCCAACGCAGGGTCTGCACCGTGTAGCCGGCCTGCTCCAGGCCCGCGCGGGCCTGACGGGCCAGGGCCCCGCCGCGCGTCCAGGTTGTGCCCGGCTGCGCGCGGCCAGGATGCAAGAACACCGTCACCGAACGAATGCGTACCATGCCAACCTCCCGGGCTTGATGACCGGCAAAGCACGCGCCGGTTGGCAGATATGGTACACTAAAATCATACGGTTTGGAACGCGACCCGGCCCGCGCCGGGTCAATCCTATAGGGAGGCGAAGCCATGACGCTGCAACCCGGTGACCCGGCACCGGATTTTTGTCTACCTGACGAAACCGGGCGCACGCATTGCCTACGTGACTACCAGGGCCGTACCGTGGTGCTGTACTTCTACCCCCGAGACAATACGCCGGGGTGCACCAACGAGGCCCTGGGCTTCAAGGAGAATCACGCGCGCTTTGCGACCGCGGGCGTGGTGGTTTTGGGCGTGAGCCCCGACGACGCGGCCAGCCATCAACGCTTCAAGGCCAAGCATGGACTGCCCTTCCCGCTGTTGTCGGACCCCGAACACCGGGTGCTGGAAGCCTACGAAGCCTGGGGGCCGAAGAAGATGTACGGCCGCACCTACATGGGCGTGTTGCGCAAGACCTACATCATCGGCCCCGACGGACATATCCGCAAGATTTACCCCAAAGTGCGCCCCAAGGGCCATGCCCAGCAGGTATGGGAGGACCTGCAGGCTTTGGGCCTGCTGCCCAAGGCCACGGACTAAGGTTCCCTGGCAACCGAGGGAGGGTTGGTTATGAGTCCCCGTCCAGATGTCAGCGCGCAGCGCAAAGCCCAAATTCTGGATGCCGCGTTGCGGGTGTTCGCGCGCAAGGGCTTTCACAAGGCCCGCATGGACGACATTGCGGAAGAGGCCGGGCTGAGCAAAGGACTGCTCTACTGGTACTTCCGCAGCAAGGACGCGCTCATCGAAGCCCTGCTGACCGTGCTCTTTGAGCCGGACCTCAAAGACCTGGAGCGCCTGCTGGCCGACACCCAGCGGCCGGTGCCCGAACGACTGCGCGAACTGGCGCGCAACGCGCTGACCTCGCTGCTGCCTTACCGCGAACTCATGCCCATCGTGTACGAGTTCTACGCGCTGGCCGCGCGGCCCGGGCCGTTCCAGCAGGCCATCCAGCGTTATTATCAGCACTATCAGGCCTTGCTGGCCGACTTGCTGACCCAGGGCCTCGCGCGCGGCGAACTGCGCGCCGACCTGGACCCCGAAATCACGGCCCTGGCGCTGCTGGCCCAATTCGAGGGCCTCACCTTGATGTGGCTGATAGCGCCCGACAGCATGAACCTGGAGGAACGCTGGGAGGCCGTGGCCGAGCAGAGCCTGGCAACCCTGCTGCCCACACCCACCTCGGCTGCGGCCTGAAACCCGGGCCGCAGCCCCCGGCCCCGCAGCACGCCGCAGGGGCGGCGCGCCCTGCCCCGCCGCGGAGGATGCGCGACGTCCGGGCCGACGCCCCTGCAAAGGCCTCGCCGCCCTCATTTTGGCGTGCGCCTGTGAGGTCTGTCAGCCCCGCACAGCCCCCAACTATGCTATAATGCCTTTGCGCCTTAGTGCAAAGGGCAATCTATTTATAACCCGCGTCTGGGGCTCAGGTTACGGTCTGGTTCGCATTTCCGTCCGTCCTCGTAAGGAGGTGCAATGAGGATTTGCACGGCTCCTCCCGGCAGCGGTGAGGGCAGTCTGGGATATACCCTGCCCGACTTGCTGGACGAAGCCTGCCAGCGGAATCCCAACCCCAAAGCGCTCAATGTGCAGCGCGACGGCCAGTGGATAACCTACAGCACGCGCGCCTTTCGCGAAGACGCGGAGGCCATCGCCGCGGGGCTGCGCGCCCTGGGCCTGGCCACCGAAGACCGCGTCGCGCTGTTCATGTACAGCGACCCCGACTTCGTGCGGGTGGACATGGGTGCGCTCACCGCCCACCTGGTGGATGTCCCCCTCTACCTGACCTACGCGCCCGACCTGCTGGTGTATGTGATGAACCACGCGGAGGCTCGGGCGCTGTTCGTTTCGGACGGCGACCTGCTGCGCAAGATTTGCCCGCTGCTGCCCCAAATGCACTTCTTGCAAACCCTGATTATCGCCCATCCGCCGGAGGACTGGGCCGAACGGCAGCGCCACATCCCCCAGGGCGTGCGCACCATGACTTTGGCCGACCTCATGGCCCAGGGCCGCGAGGCGCTGGAGCAGGACCCCGGGCTCATCGCGCGGCTCAAGCGCGGCATCGCGCCCGACGACCTGGCCACCATCATCTACACCTCGGGCACCACGGGCCTGCCCAAGGGCGTGATGCTCAGCCACCAAAACCTGTCGTTCAATGTGAAAGCCGCGTTTGGCGCGATGCGCCGCTGGTTCGACGGCCCCAACGAGACCATCATCTCCTTCTTGCCCCTCACCCATGTGTTCGGCCGCATGATGCAATACGGCTACATGAACCTGGGCGCCGCGGTGTACTTCGTGCCCCCGCGCGAACTGGTGGACAACCTGCCCGTGGTGCGGCCCACCATGTTCGCGACGGTGCCCCGGGTGCTGGAGCGCATCTACGAGGGCATCTTGCGCAAGGCCGAAGAGATGCACGGCCCCAAAGCGACCCTGTTGCGGCGGGCCATTGCCCTGGCCCGCCGCTATCGGGTGGGCCAGCCCCTGCGCGGCAAGGACGCGCTGGAGCACAAACTGCTGGACCGCCTGGTCTACAGCAAGTGGCGCGCGGTGCTGGGCGGTCGCCTGAAGTACGCCATCTCGGGCGGCGCGGCCCTGCGGCCCGACCTGGCCCATTTCTTCGCGGCCGCGGGCATCATCATCCTCGAGGGCTATGGCCTGACCGAGACCAGCCCGGTCATCGCGGTCAACCGCTACGATTCGTTCCGGCCGGGCACCGTGGGGCCGCCCATCCCCGGCGTGGAAGTCGCCATCGCGGAGGACGGCGAAATCCTTACCCGGGGCCCCCATGTGATGAAGGGCTACTTCAAGAACCCCGCGGCCACCCGGGAAGTCATCGAGCCCGACGGGTGGTTCCACACCGGCGACATTGGCGCGCTGGACGACGATTGCTACCTGCGCATCACGGACCGCAAGAAGTACCTGTTCAAACTCTCCACGGGCAAGTATGTCACGCCTCAGCCCATCGAAGACGCGCTGCGCGCCGCGCCCCTGGTGGACCAGGCCGTGGTGGTGGGCGTGGGACGCAAATTCGCGGCCGCGCTGGTCTTCCCCAACCCGGACGCGCTGCGGGCCTACGCGGCGCAAAAGGGCCTGCCCGCGGACCGGCCCTGGCAGGAACTGCTGCGCGAGCCCCTGGTGGTGCAGGCCTTCCAGGACATCCTGACCCAGGTCAACGCGTCCCTGCCGCGCTGGAGCCGGGTGCGCCGCATCGCCCTGCTGCCCCACGAATTGACCGTGGACAACGAAATGCTGACGCCCACCCTGAAGGTGCGCCGCGCCAAAGTGCGGGAAGCCTACCGGGAGGCCCTGGAAGCCCTCTATCGCACCCCGCCCCCCGAGGGGCCGTGGGTCATCGTGGATATCGAAGCCGATTGACGGCGCACGCGCGCCCGCAATGTCGAAGTCGAACTCTCGCCAAAGGAGTGCCTTATGCCCAACTTCAAACCCTTCCGTCGTGTGGCCGTCTTAGGCGCTGGCGTCATGGGGTCGCAAATTGCGGCTCTGCTGGCCAGCGTGGGCGTGCAAGTGGACCTGCTGGACATTCCGGCCGAGGGCGCCAACAAAAACGCCATCGTCGAGGCCGCATTCAAGCGCCTGAAGAAGATGAAGCCCGGGCCGTTCTACACGGCCAGGGCCGCGCGCCGCATCCGCCTGGGCAACTTCGAGGAGCACTGGGACCGGCTGCGGGAGGCCGACTGGATTATCGAGGCCGTCATCGAGCGCCTGGACATCAAGCGCGACCTGATGGCCCGGGTGGAGAAAGTGGCCCGCCGCGACGCCATCATCTCCACCAACACCAGCGGCCTGCCCATCCACCAAATCGTGGAAGGCCGGCGGTTGCCCTTCCGCCGGCGTTTCCTGGGCACGCATTTCTTCAACCCGCCCCGCTACCTCAAACTGTTGGAACTCATCCCGACCAAGGACACCCGGCAGGATGTGCTGGACCGCATGGCCTGGTATGGGCGGATGGTGTTGGGCAAAGGCATCGTGATCGCCAAGGATACGCCCAACTTCATCGCCAACCGGGTGGGCACCTACGCGCTCATGCAGGCCGTGCAGGCCGCGCTGCAGGGCGAATACACCATCCAGGAAATTGACCTGCTGACGGGCAAACTCATCGGCCGGCCCAAGAGCGCCACCTTCCGCACCGCGGACCTGGTGGGGCTGGACACGCTGCTGCATGTGCTGCGCAACCTGTACGAGAACATCCCCGACGACGAGAGCCGGGAGATGTTCCGCCCGCCCGAAGTGCTGGAGCGCATGGTCGAAAAGGGCCTGCTGGGCGACAAGGTCAAGGCCGGGTTCTACAAGAAGGTGAACGGCCAGATTTGGAGCCTGAACTTCGAGACCCTGGAATACGAACCGCCGCGCGAGCCCGACCTGCCCGGGCTGGATCAATACAAGAAGATTCGCGATTTGGGCGAGCGCCTGCGGGCCCTGTACGCGGACCAGGGCCGCATCGGCGCCTTCCTGCGGCGTCACTTCCAGGCCGCGATGGCCTACAGCGCCCGCCGCATTCCCGAAATCACCGAGCGGCCCGCGGATGTGGACCGGGCCATGCGCTGGGGCTTTGGCTGGACCTACGGGCCCTTCCAGACCTGGGACGCGTTGGGCTATGAGCAGGTGCTGGCCGACCTGAAGGCCGCGGGCGAGCCGCTGCCTGCGTGGGTCGAAACCGAGATGGCCGCGCACCAGGCCAGGTCCTTCTATGTGGGCTTCGGCCCCGACCAAAAGTCCTATGTGGTGGGCCAGGGCTATCAGGACGACGCGCCCCCCGCGGACGAACTGCCGCTGGCCTACTTCTTGCAGCAGAAGGAGCGCCACATCTGGCACAACGCGGAGGTGACCCTGGTGGATTTGGGCGACGGCGTGGCCCTGGCCGAGTTCCACTCCAAGGGCAACACCCTGGGCCGCACCGTGCTCGAGGGGCTGCACAAGGCCCTGGACATCGTGGGCGAGGGCGACTTCCGCGGGCTGGTCATCGCCAACGACGGCGACAACTTCAGCAACGGCGCCAACCTGCTGGAGGTCATCAACGCGCTGAGCAACCTGCACGAGGTGGTGCGGGAGTTCCAGCAGACCATGCAGCGCATCCGCTACTTCCACAAGCCCGTGGTGGTGGCGGTGCACGGTCGGGTGCTGGGCGGCGGCGTGGAGTTGATGATGGCCTCGCCGCACCCCGTGGCCGCGGCCGAGAGTTACATTGGCCTGGTGGAAGTGGGCGTGGGGCTCATCCCCGCGGGCACGGGCACCACCCGCATGGTGACCTGGGCCGCGGAGGCCGCGGCCAACGAGCGCCCGTCCGAGGTGCTGCCCTTCCTGGCCAAGGCTTTCGAGCAAATCGCCATGGCCAAGGTGGCCCTGAGCGCGGTCGAGGCCAAGGAATTCGGCTACCTGCCGCCCCAGGCGCGCATCGTGGTCCACGCGGACCGGCGCATTTTCGTGGCCAAACAAGAGGTCATTCGGCTCTACGAAGAGGGCTACACGCCCCCGGCGTACAAGAACGCCATCTATGTGCTGGGCCCCGACGCGCGGGCCGCGTTCGCGTCCATGGCCTACAACCTGCGCGAGGGCCGCTTCATCACCGAGTATGAGGAATACCTGGCCAATCGCCTGGCCTTTGCCATGACCGGCGGCGACCTGGTGACCGGGCCGTCGTATCTCACCGAAGACCAACTGCTGGACCTGGAGCGGGAAGTCTTCGTGGAACTGGCCCACCAGGAAAAGACGCGCGAGCGCATGTGGCACATCCTCAAGCACCGCAAGCCCCTGCGCAACTGACGCGCCGCTGGGCCCCGAGAGCACTTACCTGACCGATGGAGGCAACCATGACCCGACCAGCCGTTTACATTGTGAGCGCCGTGCGTACTGCCGTGGGGCGGGCCAAGAAAGGCACCTTGCGCAATGTCCGCCCCGAGGACCTGGGCGCGCTGGTGGTGCGCGAAGCCGTGCGCCGGGTGCCCGGCCTGGAGCCCGCGATGGTGGACGATGTCATCATCGGCTGCGCGTTCCCCGAAGGGCCCCAGGGCCTGAACATGGGCCGCATCATCGCGCAGCGGGCCGGCCTGCCCGTGTCGGTGCCGGGCGCGACCTTCAACCGTTTCTGCTCCTCAGGGTTGCAGACCATCGCCACCGCAGCCCACGCCATCGCGTTTGGCGATGCCGACATCGTGGTGGCCGGGGGCGTGGAGAGCATGAGCCGCGTGCCCATGACCGGCTTCTACTACAGCCCGCATCCCGACATCGCGGCCGAGTTCCCCCAGGCCTACATCAGCATGGGCAACACCGCGGAGAATGTGGCCGAGAAGTACGGCATCAGCCGCGAGGACCAGGACGCGTTTGCGCTGCGCTCGCACCAGCGGGCCATTGCGGCCATTGACGCGGGCAAGTTCGTGGACGAAATCGTGCCCGTGCCGGTGCGTGAGCGGTTCGTGGACGAGATGGGGAACGAGGTCGTCCTCGAGACCGAGTTCAAGGTGGACGAAAGCCCGCGCCGCGACACCAGCCTGGAGGCCCTGGCCCGGCTCAAGCCCGTGTTCCGGCAGAACGGCACCGTGACCGCGGGCAACTCGTCGCCCATGAACGACGGCGCGGCCGCGGTGGTGGTGATGAGCGAGCGCATGGTCAAGCAGTTGGGCCTGGAGCCTATGGCCCGCTTCGTGGGCTTTGCCGTGGCCGGCGTACCGCCTGAGATTATGGGCATCGGCCCGGTGGAAGCGGTGCCCAAGGTGCTCCAGCGCACGGGGCTCACGCTGGACGCCATCGAACTCATCGAACTCAACGAAGCCTTTGCGGCCCAAAGCCTGGCCGTGATTCGGGAACTGGGCCTGGACGAGGCCATCGTGAATGTCAACGGCGGCGCCATCGCCTTGGGGCACCCCCTGGGCGCGACGGGCGCCAAACTGACGGCCACGCTGCTGCACGAGATGCCGCGCCGCAAAGCCCGCTATGGCATGGTGACCATGTGCATCGGCGGCGGCATGGGTGCGGCCGGCATCTTCGAGAACCTGCGCCTGTAAGCCGCACGGGGGCGCGGTGCGGCACCCGCTGCGCCCGCCCCCTCAACCCCAACCGCTAACTACCAACTACCAACCACCAACCACCAACCACTAACCACTAACCACCAACTACCAACTTCTAACCCCAACCACCCTTCGGAGGTCCCCCATGATTGATTTCGAACTCACCACCGACATGCGAATGCTCAAAGACCTGGCCCACGAATTCGCGGAGAAAGAGGTCAAGCCCGTGGCCGAGCACTACGACCAGACGGGCGAATTCCCCTGGCCCATCATCGAGAAGGCCATTGACTACGGCTTGTTCAGCCCCAATGTGCCCGAAGAATACGGCGGCCCGGGCATGAGCCTGCTGGAGGAAGTCATCCTGGCCGAGGAACTGGGCTGGGCCTGCACGGGCATCGGCACGGCCCTGGGCGTGAATTCCCTGGCCGCCACGCCCATCATCCTCTACGGCAACGAGGAGCAAAAGAAGAAGTACCTGGGCCGCATGGCCGAGGGCGCGCTGGCCGCGTACGCGCTCACCGAGCCCGACGCGGGGTCCGATGTGGCGGCCATCCGCACCACCGCGGAAAAGAAGGGCGATGTGTACATCCTCAACGGCACCAAGATGTGGATTAGCAACGCGCCCGTGGCCGAGTTCTTCGTGGTCTTCGCCCGCACCGACCAGGACCGCTACGGCGGCATCTCCGCGTTCATCGTGGAGAAAGAGTGGGGCGTGAAGGTGGGGCAGCCCATCCCCAAGATGGGGCAAAAGGCCTCGCCCGCGTCCGAGGTGGTGCTGGAGAATGTGGAAGTGCCCGCGGAGAACCTGCTGGGGCCTGAGGGCATGGGCTTCCTCATCGCCATGCAGGTCTTCGACTCGTCGCGGGTGGTGGTTTCGGCCAGCGCGGTGGGGCTGGCCCGCCGGGCCTTCGAAGAGGCGCTGGCCTACGCCAAAGAGCGGCACGCCTTTGGCAAGCCCATCCTGCACCATCAGGCCATCGGCTTCAAACTGGCCGACATGTCCATGAAAATCGACGCGGCCCGGCTGCTGGTGTGGAAGGCCGCCTGGCTGCGGGAGAAGGGCAAGCGCAACTCGCTGGAAGCCGCGCACGCCAAGGCCTTTGCCGCGGACATGGCCATGTGGGTGACCACCGAGGCCGTGCAAATCTTCGGCGGCTACGGCTACAGCAAAGAGTACCCCGTCGAGAAACTCATGCGCGACGCCAAGTTGTTCCAGATTTACGAAGGCACCAGCGAGATTCAGCGCTACATCATCGCCCGCGAACTGGGTCGCGATTGACCACCTTCTTTTGGGACGCGGAGGCGCGGCACCGCCGGAGCAGGAGCGCCGCGCCTCCCCACACCGTCCGGACGCGTTGGGCCCCGCCATGCGCGGGGCCTGACGCGTGGTCTGGGCCACGCGGGCGCTCCTCCGCGAGCGAAGGGGGTGGGAAAGAGCGGACGACAGCGCCCGCGGACTTCCGATTTGCGCGTTCGAGGCTTGAAAATCTTCGGTTTTGTTTGGGAAGATGTTGACATGGGCGTTGAAGCGGTTTATACTGGGCGCAGAGCGCTCGCGGCTATCAAGCGCGACAAAGTGGGTTGAGGCATCCGCAGATAGGGGCATACTTCGCATAGGGAGTGGGAGGGGCGTAGATTTTCGGGCATGGAGGATACACACGGATGCGGGCTCGCAGCCCAGCCGGAAGTCCACCGGGCGGCCAAGTAACCAGACGGAATAGCGGGGAGCAAGTCCCCGTCCCCATAGGCGAAGCGGGCCTGCCCAGAACTCCAGCCCCGGCGGCATCCCCGGTGGAAGGGTCAGATATCCCAAGGATACCACCGCCACGCCTCTCTCGTTACATTATCGTTGGGCGTATAAAGAATCAACAGGTAGCGTTTTAGGAGAGATAGAGTGAGATTTTTGGAAGTACTAAAGTATCTTGGCGGTAAAACAATCGTCCAAAACATCGCGGGAGAATTCGCCGACCTACCTTTGCTTGCCCAGCAAGTGAAAAGCGGGGCAATCATTGTTCAACGCAAGTCTACGGAGATGGTCATAGCCTTTCGGGATAGAGCCTTAGCCCTCTCTATTGAGGTAACTGATACCGGAATAACACCTTTAGAGTTTAGGGAGTGGACAACCATCCCCATTGGTCCAAATGACCAAGTAACCCTATTGGAAATCCCACTATCGCTTGTTTATTCACTGATAGACGCACCGCCTGAGGAAGATATTTCTAGTCTCGTCGCCTCTCAAATTCCTCTAGCTCTCGCCGTCCAATTGATTGAGCGTAGGGCCAAAAGCGGGACATACCAGTTCATCGCCGAGGACGGCACTCTCTTATTGCAAATTGACGAAAATGGACAAAAGGCAGTTTGGGTGGGTCAGCCTGGCATTATAGTGGATCAGGAAGCCATCGACTTGTCAATCAGTACTTACGGTAATCGTGCTACCGTCGTAAGTAAAATTTCTGTGCAACCTGATGAAAGCGAGATGGCACGAGCTCAATCACTTCTCGATTTGGCACAGACGGTCTGGGGTGAGGAGCAGGATGCCAACAAGGCGTTAGAATTAATTCAACAGGCTGCCCAAATATTACCTGTCGATGCCCACAAACTTGCAGCTGAAATTTACCGATCTGACGGCCAATATGCCAAAGCCATAGAGGAACTTGAAATCTTAATACGCCAAGAGATGGCGACTGAGGAAATATTTGGGCAGATCGCTCGTCTTTATGACGAACAGGATAGGAT
>WGAK01000174.1 GCA_015494815.1 Anaerolineales bacterium
GCCTTCCTCTACCTGCCTATCATCATCCTGGTCATTTTCTCTTTCAACGCGTCCCGTTCCGTGAGCCAATGGACCGGCTTCAGCTTGAAGTGGTACGGGGAGATGCTCCAGGATGAACAGATCATGATTTCGGTGTGGAATAGTATCTTTTTGGCCGTCGTGTCGACGGCTTTCGCGGTGGTGCTCGGCACACTGGTAGCTATCGGCCTGGAACGTTACCAGTTTCGCGGCAAAACTGCAGTGGATTCCATGTTCTATCTCCCCGTCATCATCCCCGACATCGCGATGGCCATCATGCTGCTGGCCTTCTTCAAACTGAGCGGCATCGGCTTTCAAACCTGGAAGGTGAGCATCGCGGGGCTGCGGTTGGCCGTGCCCTACTCGGTCATCATCGGCCATGTGGCCTTCAACATTTCGTTCGTGGCCGTGGTGGTGCGGGCGCGCCTGGCGCAGATGGACCGCACCCTGGACGAGGCGGCCCAGGACCTCTACGCCACCCCCTGGCGCACCTTCTGGCGGGTGACCCTGCCCCTGATGATGCCGGGGGTGCTGGGCGGCGCGCTGCTGGCCTTTACCCTGTCGCTGGACGATTTCGTCATCACCTTCTTCACCAGCGGCGCGGGCTTCAACACTTTGCCCGTACGCGTGTTTGGTATGATTCGCAAAGGCGTCACGCCCAAAATCAACGCGGTCTCCAGTTTGATGTTGGGCTTTTCGTTGCTGCTGGTGACCTTGGCGTTGCTGGCCGCGCGGGGCAACCAGGACCGTAAAATCCAGATGTTCTGACCCGGCGGCCTGGGCGTGCGATTCTGTTTGGCCGATTCTTTTTCCCCAAGGAGGTGCTCCGATGCGCAGAACGACCCGTTGGGTGTGGTTGGTGATGGCCCTGCTGGCCGTGTTGGCGCTGGTGGCCTGTGGCGGCAAGACCGAAGCCCCGGCCACCGAGGCCGCGGCGGGTGGCGAGACCACGCAGGAACAGACCGCGCCGACCCAAGAGCAGGCCCCGGCCGAAGTACAGCCGGCCCAGGAAATCGTTTTCTACAACTGGTCCGAGTACATTGACCCCGAGGTGTATGACCTGTTCAAAGAAGAAACGGGCATCACCGTTGTGGAGGACAATTTTTCCAGCAACGAAGAATTGCTGGCCAAACTCAAGGGCGGCGTGACGGGTTACGCGGTCATCGTGCCCTCGGACTACATGGTCAACATCATGATTCAGGAAGGGCTGCTGGCCGAACTGAATCACGACAACATCCCCAACATCAAGAACCTGGCCGAAGAGTGGCGCAATGTGCCCTTCGACCCCGGCAACAAGTATTGCGTGCCTTACCAGTGGGGCACCACGGGCATCGGCTACCTGAGCGACCAGGTGGACGAACCGCAGTCGTGGGCGGTGCTGTTCGAGCCCGACCCCAACGCGCCCTGGTACGGCCGTGCGACCATGTTGGACGACGCGCGCGAATCCTTTGCCGCGGCCCTCATCTACCTGGGCTATGACCCCAACACCACCGACGAGGCCCAGTTGCAAGAAGCCCGCGACCTGCTCATCCAGGCCAAGGCCGGGCTCTCGGGCTACGACAGCGACACCTACGAGGACCTGGTGGCTTCGGGCGAGAACCTGTTGGCCCACGGCTGGAGCGGCGACTTCTTGATGGCCCAAGAGGACAATGAGAACCTCGCCTACACCATCCCCCAGGAAGGCGGGGTGATTTGGGTGGACAACCTGTGCATCCCGGCGTCGGCCACGCCCGAAGAGAAGTTGGCCGCGGAGATGTTCATCAACTTCATCCTGCGGCCCGACATCGGCGCCAAGATTTCCGAATACAACTACTACGCTTCGCCCAACGCCGAGGCCGAGAAACTGCTGCCCGAAGACTTCTTGAACGACCCGACGGTGTACCCGCCCGCGGAGGTGCGCAGCAAGTTGCACTTCCTCAAGCCCGTGGGCGATGCCGAAGCCCTGTATCAGCGCCTGTGGGATGAGGTCAAGGCCGCACCCTGAGCCCTGGCGAACCCTGCTTGCCCGGCGCGCCCCTCCCTCGCGGGAGGGGCGTTGCTTTTGAGCGGCCGATGGAAGGCCGGTCGGGTTGGATGGACGGCCTTTGGGGCGCGCGCCCGGCCGCAAAATGCCGTCCCCATTCTCGACGGCCATTGGTATAATCATAAACCCAAGAATGATTCCAACCTTCAGGAGGTAAGGATATGCGTTATCGTCGTTTGGGCCATGCCAGCGGCCTCAAGGTAAGTGAAATCGCCTACGGCGCGTGGGTGACTTTTGGCAATCAGTTGGACGAGAAAGCCGCCCGGGAACTCATCCACCGGGCCTTCGATTTGGGCGTCAATTTCTTCGACAATGCCGATGTCTATGCCAAAGGGCAGGCCGAAATCCTCATGGGCAAGGCCATCCAGGGCCTGCCGCGCGAGGCGCTGGTGCTGTCCAGCAAGGTGTTCTGGCCCACCATGCCCGGCCCCAACGGCCGCGGCCTTTCGCGTAAGCACATCATGGAGTCCATCCACGCCTCGCTCAAGCGGATGGGCGTGGAGTATCTGGACATCTACTATTGCCATCGCTATGACCCCGACACCCCCCTGGAAGAAGTGGTGTACACCATGGATACCCTGGTGCGGCAGGGCAAGATTTTGTATTGGGGCACCTCGGAGTGGACCCCGGCGCAAATCATGCGGGCCTGGGCCATCGCCCGCGAGCATCACATGGCCCCACCGGTGGTCGAGCAGCCCCAATACAACATGTTCCACCGCCGCCGGGTGGAGGAAGAACTGGTGCCCGTGGCCCGGGATATCGGCATTGGCCTGACCACCTGGAGCCCGCTGTATTACGGCATTCTGACGGGTAAGTACAACGACGGCATTCCTGAGGGCAGCCGGGCCAGCCTGGAAAGCATGGCCTGGATGCGCGACTACATCACGCCCGAGCGCATTGCCCGGGTGCGGGCCTTGACCGAAGTGGCCCACGAGTTGGGCATCAGCACCGCGCAGTTGGCCATTGCCTGGCTGCTGCGGCTGGATGAGGTCAGCGCGGTCATCACCGGCGCGACTAAGGTGCATCAGTTGGAGGAGAACATCGCCGCGGCCGAGGCCGTGGACAAACTGAACGATGAAGTGCTGGAGCGCATCGAGCAGATTCTGAGCCCGGATGCGCCTCCGGCGTAGGCCGGCCCGTGGCCCAGGCCGTGGCGCGGCCGCCTCGGGTCCGGATGTGACCCGCGCCAACGAAAAGCCGGCCCCAGGTTGTGGGGCCGGCCTGGTTTTGGGTGGCAGGGCGCGCGCCTCAGGTCGCCATGTTGGGGTATTCCACGCGGACGGCCTGGGCGGGGTCCAGCCCCAGGTCGTGCAGCAGCGCGGTGATCATGTGGGCCTTGCGCTCCGCGTCCCGCAGGCTCCAGGTGCGGCTCTTGATTTCCACGAAGGTGCCCAGCGTGGGCCGTTCGATGCGGTCCAGATTGACGAAGAACTCGGTGTCTTGATAGCGAATCTTCCAGCGTCGGCGGTCTTTGACGATTTCCAACTCGCGACTGGGCTTGAAATACTCGCGGTAGAAGCGCAGGCTGTGGGTGGCCTGGGCCAGGTAGCGGCTGCGCGAGAGCAGCACCGCGCGTTCGAAGGCGTGCTCGTGCGAGGGACCGATGAGGGTGAGGCGATAGCGCACCCGTTCCACCTGGCCGTCGGGGCCGATGAATTCGTCTTCGCGGTAGCGCAGGGCGTCGCCGTCGTCGGCGAAGAAGAAGTAGGTGTCGTACTCCCGGTAATGGCGGCTGTAGAGGATGTCCACCTCGGGGTGGGTGTGCAGGCGGCGCACGAAATCCTCCACCTGCTCGGCCGCGATGGGCACTTTGACCTGCACCTCGTAACTCTCTTCCTCGGTGGCCTGCTCGATGGCAATCAGTTTGGAGAGCACCGACTTCTCCCGCTGGATGAGGAAGGCGTCAATGCGGCGGGCCAGGTCCGCGGCCTGCGCCAAAAGGTCGTCTTCCTGCACCGTGAGCAGCCGGCGGTCGCGCATGAGCCAGCGGCCGTTGACCATGACATCGGTGACATCGGTGGACTTGGCCGCGTAGACCAGTTGCGCGTACACGCCGTGCGGGTCTCGCCGAAAGCGAGGCGCGTTGTGCAGCGGGGTGATGTCCACCAGGATGATGTCCGCGCGCTTGCCCGGCTCCAGCGAGCCCACCAGGTGCGCGGCGTGGATGGCCTGCGCGCCCATGCGGGTGGCCATGAGCAGCGCGGTGGTGGCCGGCACCACGGTGGGGTCGCCGGTCGCGCCTTTGGCCAACAGCGCGGTCAGGCGCACTTCTTCGAACATGTCCAGGTCGTTGTTGGACGCGGGGCCGTCGGTACCGATGCCCACATGCAGGCCCACCTGCAACATGCGAGCCACAGGCGCGATGCCCGAGGCCAGTTTGAGGTTGGACGACGGATTGTGGGCCACGCCCGCGCCGTGGTGCTTGAGGGTGTGCATCTCGCCTTCGTCAATGTGCACGCAGTGCGCGGCAATCACCTTGGCCTCGAAGAGCCCCTGCTTCTTGACATAGGGGATGACGGGCATGTTGTGCGCCTGGCGCATGTTTTCCACCTCTTGCGCGGTCTCCGAGAGGTGGATGTGCAGCGGCACATCATAGCGGGCTGCCAGTTGGGCGCTGGCCCGCAAAATCTCGTCGGTGGTGGTGTACGGCGCGTGGGGCGCCACCGCGGGGATGATGAGGGGGTGGTCCTTCCAGCGGCGGATGAAGGCTTCCGCGTATTCCAGGGCTTCTTCGTAGGATTTGGCATCGGGCGCGGGGAATTTAAGGATGGTTTGCGCGGCTACGGCCCGCAGACCCGCATCTGCGGCGGCCCGGGCCACTTCGTCCTCGAAGTAGTACATGTCCACGAAGGTCGTCACGCCCGAGCGGATGAGTTCGGCCGCGGCCAGCGCGGTTCCCAGATAGACGAATTCGGGCGAGACGAACTCGCGCTCTACGGGCATCATGTAGCCCAAGAGCCATACATCCAGGCGCAGGTCGTCGGCCAGGCCGCGCAGCAGGGTCATGGGTACATGGGTGTGGGCGTTGATGAGGCCGGGCATCACCACCTTGCCGGTGGCGTCTACCACTTCGGCGGCCTGATAGCGGGCTTGCAGGTCGGCCTGCGGGCCTACGGCCACGATGCGGTCGCCGCGCACGGCCACCGCGCCGGGCTCGTATTGCTGCAAGTCCGGGTCCATGGTCAGCACAATGCCGTTGACGATGAGCACATCCACGGGGGTGGGGGAAGGGGCATCTTGGGGCATGGGCAACTCCTTACGCTGGGGTAAGCGGGCCGGGCCCGCGCGGGCCGGGGTGGGCGGATTATACCCCACGGCCGGCGCGCCCGGCGGGAGATACAACACACCCCCGCCGGGGGCGGGGGTGCGCACGCGTCAACCGAGGGATGTTCATTGGCCCAGGGCTTTGTCCACCACGGCCTTGAAGGCCGCGGGGTCCCGCACGGCCAGGTCGGCCAGCATCTTGCGGTTGATGCGGATGTCGGCCTGCTTGAGTGCGTGGATGAAGCGGCTGTAGGTCAGCCCATGCTGCCGGGCCGCGGCGTTGATGCGCATAATCCACAAGCGGCGCAGGTCCCGGCGGCGGGTGCGGCGGTCCCGGTAGGCATACCACATGCTCTTGAGCCAGGCCTCGTTGGCCCGCCGAAAGAGCCGCGAGCGGGGCCCTCGTTGGCCCTTGACCATCTTCAGAATCTTCTTGTGGCGCCGACGGCGCACGACACCGGTTTTGACACGCATGGCATACCTCCTGCGACTTCTGAGGCCGGCCTACCAGGCGACCTGTTGGATGCGCACAGAAGCCGCGTGATATAGGGGATTAGTCGCGCTTCCACAGATTGGGGGCCAGCCGGCGTACCCGGCGAATGTAGCCCTTGGCGGTGACTTCAATCATCTCGGGGAACAGATACTTGCTGCGCTTGGACTTGTGGCGGCGCAAGTGGCTGCGGCTGCCCTTCATGCGCATGACCTTGCCGCGGCCGGTCACCTTGAAGCGCTTGGCCGTTCCCTTGTGGGTCTTCATCTTGATTTTGGCACGCGGTTTCCGAGGCACGGTACCCTCTCCTAAACGCACAAGATTTCGGTGACGCGAAAAGTGCGACGAACCTCGTTCGCCGCCTTTCGTCTTCGGCACCCGAGCGCCGCTTCTTAGCGGCTTTTGCCCCGCTGAGGGGCCAGAATCATAATCATGGACCGCCCTTCCAGCAGGGGCGGTTTTTCCACCGCGGCGATGTCGGCCAGTTCCTGGGCGATTTCCTTCAAGTCTTCCAGCACCACTTCGGGATAGGTAATCTCGCGGCCCCGGAATTGGACCCGAATTTTCACCTTCATCCCTTTCTCCAGCCAACCCCGGGCCCGTTTGACCTTGATGGCCCGGTCTCGGTCGGCGGTCTTGGGCCGCAGGCGCAACTCTTTGACCTCGGTGCGACTGCGGCGACTGCTACGATGGCGCTCCCGTTCCTCCCGCTGCCGTTCATACAGGAACTTGCCGAAATCCATAATGCGGCACACGGGCGGTTTGGCCGTGGGCGCTACTTCCACCAGGTCCAAATCCGCGGCCTGGGCCCGCCGCAGGGCTTCTTCGCGCGAGACAATGCCGAAGTTCTCGCCGTTGGGCCCAATGAGGCGTACCTGCGGTGCCCGAATGGCCTGGTTTACTCGATAGTCGCTGGCTTTGACGGGGCTAATTGTGCCTCCTTTATCGTATCCCTCAGGAATGTGGCCGACATAGCGTCGGTGCTGCGGTAGCATACCATAACTTAGCCGGGGCGTCAACGCCGGGGAGCATTTGGGTGCGCTCAAAAGTTACCGCAGGAGGGTATGCTGCGCGTGGCCCGCAACCGCGACACACCTTTGTCGGTGTCGTTGCGAGGGGGCGCAGCCCCCGGTAGGGGCGCACGCCGTGCGCCCGCTTCTGACATGGCCGAAAGGCGGCCCTTGCCGTCGCGCGAGATGCCACGCCAGCGGACAGGCGTCAGGCGTCAGGTGTCAGCCGGCAGGCGGGCACGCTCCCAGAGTCACCTCCGGCCCTGCGCCCCAAAACCGCCCGTTTGTCCACTTCGGCGACATCTGCACGCCCCCGAGCATTTGACCTCGGCTCCATTGCCAAAGCCGTCGCCCGCGGGTAAAATCCCTGCATCATGGATGCACAAGGTTGGCTGCGCGCGGCCCGCTGGGTCGTGGCCGTTCTGGGCGGGTTGGCGGTAGGCCTGGGTGTGTGGACCCTGCGGCAGGCCCAGGGCATCCCCTTCTTTCGCCTGCGCCGTGAGCGCCTGCTGCGCGGCTGGCGCTGGATTGGCCTGGGGCTGCTGCTCCAGGTCGTGGCGTGGTGGGCCCTCCCCCGCTATGTCGCGTCACGAGGGGCCGTTGTAGCGCCGGCGCCTCAGGCCACGCCCGCCGCCGCGGCCGCGGGCTCTTCCC
>WGAK01000175.1 GCA_015494815.1 Anaerolineales bacterium
GCCTGAGGCTCGCGGGTGAGCATCAAGAAGATGTCCTCCAGGGTCACCGGTTGCCAGCGCAGGTTGCCGAAGGCTACGCCGGCCTCTCGCAGGGCCCGCAACACCGGCTCCAGCCCGGCCTCGTCTTGCACATACAGCAGCAGCAGGCCCTCTTCGGCCGTGGCGTGCACAACCGCGGGCACTTGCTGCCACACCTCGGCCGGTGGCATCCGGTCCACCTCCACCTCCAGGCGATAGCGCGCGCCCCATTGCGCCAGCAGGTCTTGCGGGCGCCCTTCGGCCACGGCGCGACCCTGATGCAGAATGACCACCCGGTCGCACAGGGCCTGGGCTTCTTCCAGGTAGTGGGTAGTGAGGACGATGGTCTTGCCTTGCTGCCGCAGTTCTCGCAAGAAGCCCCAAATCTTGCGGCGGATGGCCGGGTCCAGGCCGGTGGTGATTTCGTCCACGAAGAGCACTTCGGGGTCGTTGACCAGAGCCAGCGCGGCGAAGAGCCGCTGCCGCTGCCCACCCGACAGTTGGCCCACGAACCGGTCGGCCACGGCCTGCAACTCCAAGCGCTGCAACAGCGTGTCTACGGGCTGGGGGCGCGGGTAGAAGGCCGCGAACAGGGCCAGGGCCTCGCGCACCTTGAGACGGAGCGGCAGCGCGGCCGTTTGCAACTGCACGCCGATGCGCATCACCAGCGTGGCGTACGCTTCACGCGGGTCCAGCCCCAGCACGCGGATGGCGCCGCGGTCGGGCGCGCGCAGGCCTTCCAGCATCTCCACGGTGGTGGTTTTGCCCGCGCCGTTGGGCCCCAAAAGGCCGAAGATGGTGCCTCGCGGAATGGTCAGGTCCAACCCGTCTACCGCGCGCAACGAGCCGTAGGCTTTGGTCAATCCCCGTGCCCACACCACCGCGCCCTGGTCGGGGGAAGGCATGGCCGCGGCAGCCGCCGCCCGGCCCGAGCCGGTCTCGTCCCCCCAACGGAAGGTGCGCAGGGCCACCGCCGCGGCCACCGCGATGAGCCCCACCAGGTAGGCCAGGCTGTGCCACGGCGTGACGCCTTGCAACCAGGTGTGGGCGCCCCAGGTGACGCCGAAAAAGGGCATGGGCGTGCGGAGCACCTCGGCCAGAGGCTGGCTGCCTGTCATCCACAGGGTGGTCAGCAGGTCGTTGACATGGCTCAGGGGGCTGAGGTCTGAGACGAGTTTGAGGGCCGGGGGCAGGGCGTCGCGTGGGCCTACCGAGCCGCTGAGGAAGAGCAGCGGGAAGAAGATGGCGCTGCCCACGGCCTGGGCCACCCGCGCGGTGGGGGTGAGGCCGGCCAGGGCAAAGCCCAGCGCGAAGAACGCGGTGTAGGCCAGGGGCAGGGCCAGGACGAACGCGAGCCCGTGGGCATCGGCGCGGATGCCGAAGGCCAGCCAGCCCACCGCGGCCAGCAGCACCAGCGAGAGCGCCAGCATGAGCAGGCCCACGATGTATTGGGAAAGCAGAATGTGCCAGGTGCGAATGGGGTGGGTGTGGTAGTACTTGAGCGCGCCGCTTTCGCGTAGCGAGGTGAGCACCGGGTACACGCCCATCAGCCCCTGGGAAGCCATGACCCAGGCCAGGGTGCTGGGGAGCATGACATCCACGATGCGCATCGGCACGCCGCCGGCCGTGGTGTGGACCACTTCCTGGCCGAAGGAGTAGCCGCCGATGAGCAAGATGAGGGCCGGAAAGGCCAGGGTAAAGAACACGGCCGCGGGCTCGCGCAGATAGAGTTTGCCATCGGCCACCACCAACGCACGCCAACCTCGCATGTTCGACCTCCTGTGGATGCCGTCTGTTTGCAAGTACTTTGTGCTGCAAAGTATTTTAGGGTGAAAAGAGGTCCTTGTCAAGGGTTGGTGGGCATCTCGCGTGACGGCAAGGGCCGCCTTTCGGCCATGTCAAAAGCGGGCGCATGCCGTGCGCCCCTACCGGGCGCTGCGCCCCCTCGCAACGACACCGACAAAGGTGTGTCGCGGTTGCGGGCCACGTGCAGCATACCCTCCGGCAATATTTGCGCGCCCGCGCCGCGCCATTGACGCGTCACAGCGAGCCGGGTATACTTGGCGCAACCAACCCGCTTCGCAAGGCCAGGGCGGGAGTAGTAGGTCATCCA
>WGAK01000176.1 GCA_015494815.1 Anaerolineales bacterium
ACGCCTGGCCCAAGAGGCGCGCGCTCACGGCGTTCCCCTGTGGCGCTTCGAGCACGCGGGGCAACCCCGCGCGGCTGTGGGTCTCACCTTCGGCCTGCTGCTGGCCCTGTTCACCCGCCTGGGCCTGCTGCCCGACCCGGAAGCCGATGTACGGGCCACGCAGGCGGAACTGCAACGCCAACGCGCCGCGCTGGCCTTCGAGGTGAGCACGCCCGAAAACCCCGCCAAGCGGCTGGCCGGGCAACTCATGGGCCGGTGGGTCAGCGTGTTTGGCGCGGAATTCCTGGCCCCGGTGGCCCGCCGCTGGAAGGGGCAAATCAACGAACTCGCCAAGGCCTGGGCCCAGTTCGAGGCCCTGCCCGAGGCCGACCACAACACCCTGGCCGGGCTGGAGCAGCCGCCCGCGCTGCGGCAGGCGTTCATGGCCCTGTTCCTGGACGCCGACGGGCTGCATCCCCGCAATCGGCTACGGGTGGCGCACACCCGGCACATCTTCCTCACCGAGGGGCTGAACACCGATATGCTGGTGGCGCGGGGGCCCAACCGACTGGCCCAACAGTGGAGCCTGCTGCAACTGGGCGACTACACGGCCTATTACCTGGCCCTGGCCTACGGCGTGGACCCGACGCCCGTGGCCGCGATTGCGCAACTGAAGCAGGCTCTGGCCCCCAAGCCCTGAGCCCGGCCGCCAACCCTTCCCCCAACCCTGTGGCATGGATTTCTTACGCTACCTGGACGCCAAGGAAACGGTGGATGACCGGGCCCTGAACAAGGATGTGTGGCAGGCGCTGGTGGACGCGGTTGCCGCACGGCCCGGCCCGTTGCGGGTGCTGGACCTGGGGGCCGGCGCGGGGGCCATGCTGCGGCGTCTGTGGCGCTGGGGGCTGCACCCGCACCTGGACTACACGGGGGTGGACCGCAATCCCGACGCGGTGACCCACGGCCAGGCGCGCACCCTGGCCTGGCTGCGGGCTCACGGCGGGCAAGGGCAGGCCACCGGCCCGGCGAGCGGCTACGGCGCCTGGGCCGGGCGCACGGTGCGCTGGCAAAGCCACTGCGCGGACGCGGCTGAGTGGCTGGCCCAGGCCCGCGCGCGGTGGGATGTGGTGGTGGCCCACGCGTTTCTGGACCTGGTGCACTTGCCCACCTGGTTGCGCTGGCTGGCCGCGGCCGCACCGGGCGGTTGGGGGTATCTCACCTTAGTGTTCGACGGCGTCACGGTGTTCGAGCCGGTGCCCGACCCCGACCTGGAAGCCCGCCTGATGGCGTTGTATCACCGCAGCATGGACGAGCGACGCACGGCCACGGGCGCGCCCGCGGGCCACAGCCAGAGCGGGCGACGCCTGTTTGCCGCCTTGCGCGCGACGGGGGCGCGCATTCTGGCCGTGGGCGCGTCAGACTGGGTCGTGCACGCGACCGACGGGCGCTACCCCGCGGACGAAGCCTACTTTCTGGCCTATATCGTGGAAACCGTGCGGCAGGCCGTGCGCGAGCACCCGGCGCTGCCCACCGCCACTGTAGACGCGTGGGCCGCCCAGCGCCGCGAGCACATCGCTCAGGGCACGCTGGTGTACATGGCCCACCAATTGGACTTTCTGGTGCGGTGGCCCGCCTGACCGCGCCCGCCGCGCCGCTCACCGCCGGCCGCGCGGCGCCCAGACCGGGTTCACCAGCGCGCTCTCGGGCGCGGGGTCCAGGCGCACGGGCGTGGCCTTGTAGTGCGGAATCTTGGCCTGAGGGTCCAGCGCATCCAGCGTGAGCAGGTTGGCCGCGGCCTCCGCGAAGTGGAAGGGCAAGAACACCACGCCCGGCGTGGTCTTGTCGGTCACCCGGGCCCGCACCACCACCGCGCCTCGCCGCGACTGCACCCGCACGGGGTCGCCGTCGTCCAGGACCAGCATGGCCGCATCCACGGGGTGAATCTCCAGGATGGGCATGGGATACAGCGCGTCCAGGTCCGAATGGCGGGTCATCGTGCCGCCGTGCCAGTGCTCCAGCAGGCGCCCCGTCACCAGGGTGAAGGGGTACCGGCGATTGGCCGGTTCGGGGGCTTCGGGGAAGTCCAGCGGGAAGAAGCGCCCCTTGCCCGCGGGGAAGCCTTCGGCATACAGATAGGGCGTGCCCGGATGGTCGGGGCTGGGCACCGGCCACTGCAAGCCCACCTGTTCGATGCGGTCATAGGTGATGCCCCGAAAGGCCGGCACCGCGGCCGCAATCTCATCCCAAATCTCGCTGGGGTGGGTGTAATCCCAGCCTGCGCTGTAGGGCAGACCCAGTTTGGCCTCGATGCGGCGGGCCAGGTCACACAGAATCTGCCAGTCGGGGCGGGCCTGGCCGCGCGGTGCGATGGCCTGCCGCACCCGCTGCACGCGGCGGTCCGTGTTGGTGAAGGTGCCGTCCTTCTCGGCAAAGGACGCGGCCGGAAGGAACACATCCGCATACACGGCCGTCTCGTTGAGGAACAGGTCTTGGGCCACGAGGAAGTCCACCTGGCGTAGGTGCGCTTCGGCTTCGGCCAGGTTGGGCTCCGACATCAACGGATTCTCGCCCATGACATACAGGGCCCGCACGCCCTGCGGCCCGGCGGCTTTGAGGATTTCGGTGACCGTGAGGCCGGGCTCGGTGGGGAGGGTGCCGGGGGGCAGGTTCCACACGCGCTCCCAGTGTGCGGCGTTGGCGGGGTCGCTCACTTTCATGTAGCCCGGATACACGCTGTTGAGCACGCCCACATCCGACGCGCCCTGCACATTGTTCTGGCCGCGCAGGGGGTTGAGGCCCGTACCCACTTTACCCACATGGCCCGTAAGCAGGGCCAGATGCACCAGGGAGAGCACGCTGGCCGTGCCGTGCGCGAACTGGGTCATGCCCATGCCCCAGAAGAGCATGGCCCGCCGGGCCTGCGCATAGAGCCGGGCCGCCGCGATGATGTCCTCTTTGGGCACGCCGGTGACCTGCTCCGCGTATTCCGGGGTGAATTTTTCCATCGCGCGGGCGAATTCCTCGAAGCCCACGGTGTGCTCGCGCACGAAGGCCTCGTTGTACCAGCCTTCGCGGATGATGACATGCGCAATGGCCGAGAACAGGGGCACATTGGTGCCCGGACGCAACGGCAGCCACAGGGTGGCATAGTCCACCAACTCGATGCGTCGCGGGTCTACCACAATGAGTTTGACGCCCCGCTCTTGCGCCGCGCGCTTGATGAACGCGCCGACGACGGGATGGTTTTCGGTGGTGTTGGAGCCCGCGATGAGGGCCACTTCGGTCTCCAGCACCTCCAGGGCGCGGTTGCTCATGGCTGCGGAGCCGATGGCCGCCTGCAGGGCCGACACCGTCGAAGCGTGGCACAGGCGCGCGCAGTGGTCCACGCTGTGGGTTTGGAACAGGGCCCGGAAGAGTTTTTGCAGCAGGTAGTTGTCTTCGTTGGTGGCCTTGGCGCTGCCATAGGCCGCCAGCGCGCGGGGGCCGCTTTCGCGGTAGATGCGCACCAGATTGTCGGCCACCAGGTCCAGCGCTTCGTCCCACGAGACTTCGACCCAATCGTCCAGGCTTTGGGCGGGCGTGCGTTGCCCCCCGCGTTGGGGTGTCTTGCGCACCAGCGGTCGGGTGACGCGATGGGGGTGGTAAATGTAGTCCAGGCCGTAGCGACCTTTGACGCACAACAACCCGCGATTGGCGACGCCGTCCCAGGGGGCCTGCACTTCGAAGATGTAATCGTCGCGCAAGTGCAAATCCAGGGTACACCCCACGCCGCAATACGGACAGATGGTACGCACCACACGGTCGGGCTGCAACATGAGAGGCCTCCTACCAGGGAGCACAGCACACGCGGGACGAATGAGCAGGCGTTTTCAGTATACCACGAGCGGCCGCGGGCGCGGTTTTTGAATATCGAGGGCCGCGCGCGGCCCCACAAAACCAATGCCGCGCGCGGCGCAGGGCCACGCGCGGCATCGGCTAAGGAGGAGGGAGGGAGACCGCAATGTCAGGGCAGTGCGCCGACGACCTGGAAGGTGTCGAGCACGTTCTGCAACACGGTAAGCGCATTGTCGTCCAGGGGGTCCACATTGACGACTACCAGCATCAGATACGCGGTGGGATTGTCCTTGGGTCGCACGGCCACCACGACGGAGGCGATGCGGCCATTATCGCCGCAGCGCTCCCACAGTTTGAAGGCACCTTCGTATAGCGGGTCCGAATAGTCGCCCTGGTCCGATATGGTGCAACTGCCGAACCACCCGTCGGTGCCGTCCAGCAGTTGGGCATAGCCGCCGATGCGGCCGAAATCGCGCGACGCGGCCACCCACACACCGGGGCCGTTGAGGTTGTTGAAGGCATACAGGTCGGGCGCGGCCTGTATGCTGGCGGCCACCACATCGTACGTGCTGCCGTCGGACTTGGTCCAGGTGGTCTCCCACAGCGTGCCGTCGGTGTCCGCGGTCCATGCGGCGGGCACGGCGACCTGGATGGCGCCGGTGTTGTCCGCAATGGTGACATAGTCGCCGGCCGCGCCGGTGCCGCCCGCGCTACCGCCGGTCTGCGAGCCGCCGCTCGAGCCGCCCAGCGAGGCCTCGACGGTCAGCGTCTGGCCCGAGTTCAGGGTTCCGCTCAGCACCTCGCCGGTGTCGAGGCGCAGCACTTTGACCTTGATGGCCGCGTCGGCCGAGCGGCTGGCCAGGATTTCGCAATACTCCTTCATGGTGCCGTTGAGGGCGATGGCGATGTTCTCGATTTCAAAGATGATGTCGCCGGGGCGAATCCCAACCCGGTCGGCCGGCGAGCCCGATTCCACCGACGCCACCCAGATGCCCGAGAAGGAGCCGTCTTCTAAAGCAATGGCCTCGCCGTTGATACCCAGCCAGCGGTAAGGCTTGCCCTGCCGCAGGTAGTCGTTCACCACAGGCCGGGCCAGTTCCGCGGGGATGGCCAAGTTGATGTCCTGCAGGTTGCCGCCTGCGTAGTTGATGCCCACGACCTCGCCCTGGGGCGTAATCAGCGGGCCGCCCGAATTGCCGCCCCGGATGCGCGCGTCGTGCAGATAGACATACTCCAACGAGGCCCACGACACATCGCCGATTTCGTGGGTCTTGGAGATAATGCCCTTGGTGAGGGTATACTGCCAGTGGTCGCCCACGCCCGGATAACCGGCCGCGTAGACTTCCATCCCCACATCCACCGGGCCTTCATACCACTTGAGGAAGACCGGGAAGGGCCCGCCTTCGATTTGGATGACGGCCAGGTCCATGCACTCCGAGGCCGCCAACACCCGCGCCGGAAATTCCTGGTCCACCTCGCCGCCGATGTAGACCTTGAGGGTTGCGGCCCCGGCCACCACATGGTTGTTGGTCACCGCGATGCCCGAGGGGTCAATGAGGAAGCCGCTGCCAATCCATTGCTCGTTGTACACGGTCTCACCGCCCGCGTCCAGTTCGGCCAGCGTGCCCGTGGCCAACACCTTGACCACCGCGCTCTCGGCCTCCTGGAAGGAGCGCGCGGGACGACCGGGACGACCGCCCGGGTTCCCCTGGGGGCCGGTCTGCGGGCCAGCCTGCGGGCCGGTTTGCGGGCCCGCGCCGTTGTTGCCCAGTCCGCCGCCAGGGCCGGCCTGCTGCGGCCCCGCGGGCGCCGCGGTCGCCACGGCGGCCTCATCACCGCCCTGGCCACCGAACAGGCCGCCGCAAGCCAGCGTCAATAACGCGAAAAGGGCGAGCAGAAACCACCAACGTTTGGACATGTCGTCCTCCTTTAGGCGATAAAAAAGATGAACCGTCGTGACCTCATTGTAGCAAAAGAGCGGGGCGCGCGCGGAAGCAACGCGGTCAAGAAGTCATCAACTTCCGCCGCATAACTGCAACGGCAGCATGTGCACCGACGACGCGGCCGCTTCGTTGCCGTTGCCGTCCAGCGCCTTCACCTGATAATACAGGGCGTCGTACCGGTCGGGCGCATCCAGGAGCACCGGGGCGTCCATGCTGACATCCACCTCGGCCTGATAGCGCCCTTCCCCCACGGGGAACATGGTCAGGGCCTGCCGCAAGACGGGGGGCGCGGCGGCTTGTCGGCCGTAGCCGAAGTAGAGGATGACCTCGTCCCCCGGCACCGTGGGAGCGACCTGGGCCTGAATGTGCACCACCGTGGGCTCGGCCGGGCCGCACTGGGCGCCGAAGAAGACTTGCGGCACCGAGGCCTGCACCTGAATGGGCGTGCCCGGCAACGGAGCCGTTGGCGGCATGGTCGGCGGCACGGCCGCGCCGTTGCCGTGCCTGGGGGCCAGCGAAGCCCAGGGAGCCGGGCCCGGCGTGGAAGTCGCCACCGCAAGCGCCGCCGGCTCCCCGGCAAGGCCCGCGGCCGGCATCGTCGCCTCCATCGCGAGCGGAGCCGCGACCTCGGTCGGTGCCACCGTGAAGGACCATTGAAACTGAAAGCCACGACACGCCAGGCCCACGAGGAGCAACGCGCCTGCCCCCAAGGCCAGCCACCGCGCGGATGTACCCATGAACTCGCCTCCTGCCGTGAGATGATGCGCGCCCGTTGGGGTCACGAGGTATGCGTACTATGCCCTAAGGGCGTCAGAGAAGCGTCAGCAAACGCCCGGCTTTCGAGATGTTTAATGGGAGAAAATTGGCTCGGGCCCACAACCGCCGCGCGCGGCCGCGATTCTCGTTATAATAAGGGTACCGAGCCGACCTGGTCCCCCGCGCGAGAGGTTCATGAACGCCCAACCCCGTGCCCGCGTGCTGCTGTTTGGGTACCCGGTCTTGCGTCGCGGCGACCGGGAAATCAACCTGGAATCGGCCAAGGTGCGCGCGCTGTTGGCCTACCTGGTGCACCACACCCAATTGCCCCAGTCGCGCGACTATCTGGCCTACTTGCTGTGGCCCGACGCGCCCAACGATGTGGCCCGCAAGAACCTGCGCCAGGCCCTCTACAGCCTGCGCAAGGCCCTGGGGCCCGTGGCCGACGCCTGCCTCGACATCCAGCGCGAGACCGTGCGCCTGCGCCCCCACCCCGCGTTGTGGGTGGATGTGTGGGAGTTCCAGCGCCTGCTAAGCGAAACCGCGGACCACGCCCACCGCGCCTACGGGGCCTGCCCCTACTGCCATCGGCGCTACGCGGCCATCGTGGAACTGTACCGCCGCGAATTCCTGCACGGCTTCAGCGTGCGCGATGCCGACCCCTTCGAGGAGTGGAGCGCGGAACAGCGCGAGTACTACCACCAGAAAGTCCTGGCCATCGTGCATCAGGTCGTACGCTTCCATTATTTACGCGGCCGCTACGAACAGGCCGACCGCTGGGCACAACGCTGGCTGCGCTGGGACCCGTGGAGCGAGGCGGCCTACGCCTATCGCATCCGCGCCCTGGCCCTACAAGGCCGCAAGGGCGCGGCCTTGCGCGTGTATCAGGCCTACCAGCGCATGATGCGCGACGAGTTGGGCATGGAGCCCTCGGCCGACGCCGCGCAACTGATTTACGACATTCGCCACGACTTGCTGGCCGAGCCCGCCAGCGTGCGCCAGCAGGGCCTGCTGCCCCAGCCCCAAACGCCTTTGGTGGGCCGGGAGCGCGAGCGCGAGGCCCTGCTCTTGCAACTGGCCCAACCCACCACCCGCCTGGTGACCATCGTCGGCCTGGGCGGCCTGGGGAAGACCCGCCTGGCCGAGGCTGTGGCCCGCGAGGCCCTCACCCTCTTCCCCGAAGGCGTGTATTGGGTGCCTCTGGAAGGCGCCACCACGCCCGCGGCAACCTGGCAGGCCCTGCGCGAGGCCCTGCGCCCCATGGCTACCGTGCGCGCAGAGCCCGCGGCGTTGCGCCAGGCGCTGCAGGCGCGCCGCGCGCTGCTGGTGCTCGACGGCCTGACGCCCGACAACGAAGCCCTGCTGCGCTGGCTGCAAGACCTGCTGCGCGCCGGCCGGGACCTGGTCGTGCTGGTCACCGCGCGACATCCACTGCGCCTGCGCCACGAGCAGCGTTTCCCGCTGCGCGGACTGGACTATCCCGAGCCCTACGACGAGCCGTCCACCCCCGAACAGGCCTTGCGCTACCCCGCGGTGGCGTTGTTCGTCGAACGGGCCCGCCAGTTGCGGCCTGATTTTCGCCTCACCGCGACCAATCTGGAAGCGGTGCTGCGCATCGCCCGATGGACCCAGGGCTTGCCCCTGGCCTTGGAACTGGCGGCCGGGCAAGTGGCCCACAGCCGTTGCGCGGAAATCGCGCGGCGGCTCGAAGAGGCCGCGCTGGATGTGGAGTCGCCCTACCGCGACCAGCCGCCCCAGCACCGCTCGCTGCGGGTGCTGCTCGAAAGCACCTGGGAACACCTGGACGCGGGCCTGCAGCAGGCTTTGCTGCGGATCGCGGGCTTCAGCGGGCCTTTCGACGCGGCCCTGGCCCAAGAGGTCGCGCAGGTATCCACCCGGGAACTGACCGCGCTGGTGCAGCACGGCTTGCTGCAGGTGCAAGAGGCCGGCGAAGAGGCCGCGACCTTTTGGCAACTGCACACCCTGACCCGGGCCTTCGCGCTGGAGCAGCGAGCCGCCCATCCGACCTTAGAGGCCGCGTGGCGCGCCCGCGTGCAGGCCTGGCTGCAACACAACCTGCCCGCCATCGGCCTCGAACGCTCGGTGGAAGTGCGTCGGCTGCACGCGCTGCGGGACGACATGAACGCCTACCTGGAGGCCCTGGCCGCCGAGGGCTCGCTGGAAGCGATTGCGGCCGTGCTGCCGGGATTGGCCGCCTGGTTCCGCTATCAAGGCCGGCTGCCCGAAGGCGTGGCCTACGCGCGGCGTCTGCTGGCCCGGTTGGAGGCCTTCCCCCCCTCGCCGGAGCGAAGCCGCACTCAGGGCTATGTGTATCGGCGCTTAGGGCTGTTCCACTACCTGCAAGGCGACCTGGAGCAGGCGCGGGCCGTGCTGACCCAGGCGTTGGACCTGCTGGCGCCTTGGGCCGAGACCGATGTGGAATATGCCCGCGCGCTCCAGGGCATGGCCGGCGTGCTGGAGATGGAAGGCGACCTGGACACGGCCATGCAGCACGAGCAAGAAGCCCTGGAGCGCTTTCAGGCTGCTTTGGCGCGCGCGGCCACGTCCGACGCGGCACCCCGCGACCTCTGGATTGACCTGGCCAACTCCCTCAACAACCTGGGGGGCATCGCCTTTCGGCGGGGCGATTTGGCCCAGGCCGAGGCGTACTACCGCCAGGCCGTGACCCACTATCGCCGCTATGGGGGGCAAACCTTTCTGGTCAACACCCTGGGCAATCTGGCCCATGTGCTGCTGAGCCACGAACGCCTGGCCGAGGCCCAGGAAATGGCCGAAGAGGCCCTGCGCCTGGCCCAACACGGCGGCGCGCCGCGCTCGCGGGCCCACATTCTGGGCACCTTAGGCACCATCGCCATCCACCGGGGAGACATGACCACGGCCCAGCGGCGTCTGCAACAGGCGGTGCAACTGGCCCGCCGCCTCCAACTGCCCGAGTTGCTGGTCACCCACGGCACCAATCTGGCCATCACCCGGCAGAATTTGCGCCAGGCCGCGGCCGCGGAAAGCGCCTTCCGTGAGGCCATCCACGAGGCCCAAAGCCACGGGCTGCGCTACCACGAGTGCTCGGCCAGCGTGTTCTTCGCCGCGTTCTTGCTGGGGGAAGAGCGGCTGGCCGAGGCCGCACACTGGCTGGACCACGCGCTGCGACTGGCCCGGCAACATGCCTACCAGGAGTTGTACCACAAGGCCCTGGTCTACACCGTGGCCCTGGGCGCACAAAGCGGCCAGGCCGCGCCCGCGCTGGCGCTGGTGCGCTGGCTGCAAGGCCAGCCCCTGGATACGGCCAACCGGCGCACGCTGGACGAGTTGGTGCGCACCTTTTTCCGCAAGCCGGCGCGCGGGGTGCAACAGCAAGCGCAGGCGCTGCAGGCAACCGCGGAACCCCAGACCTGGGCGCGGGATATTCTGCAAGCCGTCGGCACGGCCTGAGCCGCGCAAACCGCGCTCGGGGCCGGGCTTACGATATCGCCTTGGCCCGCCGGGCTTGCTGGGCCAGACGGCGCTCCAGCGTGAGGATGCGCGTCGCCAACTCATCGGCCAGGCCGCGCAAGGGCGGTGCCTGCACGGCCAGTTCGTAGGCCTGCACATAGGCTTCGCGCGCCGCGCGCAGACGCCCGCGCCGGAGCAGATGCTCGGCTGCGGCCTGCAGCGCGGCCACCTGTTCGGCGCGCGTCGCGTGCGCCGGCGCTTCAGGGACCACGGGCACGGTGTCTTCCCAGGGGTCCACGGCAAAGGCCGAAGGCCCGCCCTCGTCCTGGGGTTGGGGCGCGGGCGGCGGGACCACCGCCGCGGCCGTCGAGCGCCGCGTCCGGCGTCGTGCCTGCCACCGCCGTATCACCACCAGCAAGGCCGCCAGTCCTCCCATCCCCGCCAACCACCACAGGCCGGGCTGCCCCCCCGGCAGCCAAATGCGCAAGCGCACCTGGGTTTCGACCGTCGCGGGCGGCACGGGGCCGATGGACCACGCGACCCACAAGGCCAGCGTGACCAGCACGCTGCCGCCCATCCACCACCATGTTCGTCTGGGCATCACCACAAAAGCCTCCTTTGCTGACATCACGGCGTCAGTCTACCGGCCCGGCGTCAGGAAACCGTCATGGGTGCCTGACGCTTCCCTGACGGGCCGCGCGTAGACTGAAGGCAACTCTCACGCAGGAGGCACATCCATGCAATCGAAATCCAAAATGTGGGTCTTGCTGAGCGCGGTGGTGGCGGCCTGCCCGTCCTTCGCGTGCTGTTTGTTCGGCTTTGTGACGCTCACCGGCAGCAGCACCTACGAAGTCAACTCGCAAAGCGGACAGATGCCGCCCAGCATGGGGTTGCTGTTCCTGTGCCTTGGGCTGCTGCCCTGGCTGCTGCCCGCGGGGGTGTGGTTCTTCACCC
>WGAK01000177.1 GCA_015494815.1 Anaerolineales bacterium
CCCGGCGCGGTGCACGAGTTGGAAATCATGAACATGTTGGCGTCGGTCACGATTTGCGCCGCCGGGGTGCAGGCGCTGGAGCAGTTGGCGCCGATGATGCCCACGACCTTGTCGTTGGAGGTCAACTTCTGGGCCGCAATCTGACCACCCTCGGCGTTACACTGGGAGTCCTCGACCACCAGTTCCACCGGGTGCCCCATGACCTCGGGGCGCTCGCTCTGCGCGACCTTGATGCCGCCCAGGCCGGCCTCGCCGTAGTTGGCCGCGCCACCGCTGAGCACCTGCATCACGCCGATTTGAATCGGCTCGTCGGGGCCAATCTCCACGCAGCCCCACTCGTCCTCGCAGGTGGCCTCGGTCGTCTCGCCACCCTCGCTCTTGGCCTCCTCGGTGGCCGGGGCTTCCTCTTTGGGCGCCTCGGTCGCCGCGGCTTCTTCTTTGGGCGCTTCGGTGGCCGGGGTCTCGGCCTTGCCACCGCACGCCGCCAGCGCCAGGGCCAACATGGCCACCAACGCTAACACGATGAGCCAGTGTTTCTTGCTCATCTCTTCTCCTCCGACTTGGAATTCCACCCACTGGGTGGTGTCCCTATTGTACGCGAAAACCGAATGGCGTCAAGTGTGAGAAATTTTTCACCAAATCTGCGCCGTTCAGGCCCGCGGGCTGGCCCCACCTCGGCTCCAAATCCGTCAGAAAGGAAGATTCTACGGCCAGAGAACGCGCATAATGGCACGCTCTTAAAGCGCCCAAATCGGCAGACAATCACGGCGTCAAGGTCCTCGCAACACCGACGACCGGGGTGCGATGCGCCACACTCCCCGGCAGCCTGCCTGCGCAGCCGTCCAGGGCCGGTATGGTATAATCCCTGCGCTGCCCGCCCAGCGCGGGCAGTGGCGCGCGGCACGCTCGCGGCCCTGGAGCCCATCGTCTTTGGAGGCCCGGCTTGGGGTTCAACCCGCTCAATTGGCTTTTTGGCCTGTTCGCGCTGGATATGGGCATTGACCTGGGCACGGCCAACACCCTGGTCTATGTGCGCGGCAAAGGCATCGTGTTGCACGAACCCTCGTGGGTGGCGGTGGACAAACGTACCCGCCGCCCCTTGTATGTCGGCAGCGAGGCCAAGCGCATGGTCGGCCGCGCGCCCGCGTCGCTCCAGGTCATCCGCCCGGTGCGAGATGGCGTCATCGCGGAGTTCGACATCACCACCGCCCTGCTGGAATACCTCATCCTCAAAGCCCACGAGCAGAGTTTCGTGCCCTTCCCCCGGCCGCGGGTGGTGGTGGGCATCCCCGCAGGGGTGACCGAGGTGGAGATGCGGGCCGTGTACGACGCCGCGCTCAACGCGGGCGCGCGCGAGGTGCACCTCATCGAGGAGCCCCTGGCCGCCGCGCTGGGCTCCGGCCTGCCCATCCACGATGTGCAGGGCACCATGATTGTGGACATCGGCGGCGGCACCACCGAGATTGCGGTGCTCTCCATGGGCGGCGTGGTGGTTTCCCGCTCGCTGCGGGTGGCCGGCGATGAGATGGACGAGGCCATCATCCAATATATTCGCAACAAATACAACCTGCTCATCGGCCCGCGCATGGCCGAGAACATCAAGATGGAAATCGGCTCCGCGTACCCGCTGCCCGAAGAACGTACCATGCAGGTGCGGGGCCGCAGCCTGGTCAGTGGCCTGCCCCAGGCCGTCGAGGTTTCATCGGTGGAAATGCGGGAGGCCCTGGCCCGGCCGTTGGAAACCATCATCGAGACCGCCCGGGACCTGCTGGACGAGGCCCCGCCCGAAATCGTGGCCGACTTGATGGAAAACGGCGTGTGTCTGGCCGGGGGTGGCTCGCTGCTGCAAGGCCTGGACCGGCGGCTGAGCGAAGAATTGCGGCTGCGCGCCTGGGTGGCCGAAGACCCGGTGTCCGCGGTGGCGCGCGGCGCGGGTATGGTACTCGAAGACCTCGACCAGTACCGCCGCCTGCTCATCGACGCGGAACGCTACCTGGGGTAGACCGCCCGGCCCTCAACCGTCCCCCAGGGCCTGAGGGCCCGGGACCCAACGAACCATGCGTGTGCGCTCCCTTCCTTCGTGGCTCATCGTGGCCCTGCTGTTGACCGGCCTGCTGCTGCTGGCCTGGGGGGGCTACCTGGCGCCGGTGGTGCGCCTGGTCAGCGCGCCGGTGCTGCAGGCCCAGAGCGCGGTGGTGCGCTATGTCACCGCGGTGCGTGACTACCTGCGCACGCCCACCGATGTGCAAGCCCTGCGACGGCGCAACCAGGAACTGGAAGCCCAGGTAGCCGAACTGCAAACCCAGGTCGCCCTGCTGCAACAGCAAGTGGCCGACCTGAGCCTGTACGCGGCCCTGCTGGACTTCGCCCGCGCGCACCCCGAACACGAATACAAGACCGCGCAGGTCATCGGCCGCGACCCCAGCCCCTTTTTGCACTACATCATCATCAACCTGGGCAGCGACGACGGCATCCGGCCGGGCATGCCGGTGGTGAGCGCGCAGGGTCTGGTGGGCCAGGTGGTGGCCGTCATCCCCCGGGCCGCGCGCGTGCGGCTCATCACGGACCCAACCTCGCGCGTCAGCGTGCGGGTGCTGCCCTCCAACACCGAGGCCCTGCTGATGGGCAGCGTGACCGGCGACTTGAGCCTGGACCTGGTACCCCTGGATGCCACCATCAACCCCGGCGACCTGGTGGTCACCGCGGGCCTGGGCGGCGCGTATCCGCCCAACATTTTGGTGGGCCAGGTGCTGAGTACCCGGCGGCTGGCCCACGCGCTGTTCCAGGAGGTCGCGGTGCAGCCGGCCACGCCCTTCGCCGACCTGCGGCTGGTGCTGGTCATCGTCAACTTCCGGCCGGTGGACATCGCGCCCCTCATCCCCACGCCGGGCGCGACCACACCCTGAGGGGCTGCCATGCGGGTATATGTAGGTGGCTTGCTGCTGCTGGGGCTGGCCGTGGTGCTGCAGAGCGCGGTGGTCAGTCAATGGCGCTGGCTGCAAGGCGCGCCCGACCTGCCGCTGCTGGTATGGGCCGCGTGGGTCACGCGCGAGCGCCGCGCCGCGCCGGCGTGGTTCTGGGCCTTTGTGGTGGGCGCGCTGTGGGGGGTGTATTCGGCCCTGCCCCCGGCCGCGGGGCTGGTGGTGTATGCCGCGGCCGGGCTGCTGGCCCAGGCGCTGCGTCGCCGCATCTGGCACCCGCCCTACCTGCTGCTGTTCCTGCTGGTGTTCGGAGGCTCGCTGCTCACCCAGGGCCTGACCTACGGCCTGGTTCGGCTGCTCATGGGCGCGGCCATCCCCTTCCAGACCGCGCTGGTGCAGGTCATCTTGCCCACGGTGCTGCTCAACCTGCTGGCCGCGCTGCCGGTGTACGCGGTGGTCGCGGAATGGGCCGACTGGGTGCTGCCCCCCGACGAAGTACCCGGTTTGTAACCCCGCCCTTGCGGGTCCACATTTCGGCTGGAGGTGCTCATGGACACCGTCGTAGACCCGACCCTGATGCCCGGCGCGCGCACGGCCGTGCGCCAGTGCATGGGCGTGACGCCGCGCGACCGCGTCTTCGTGCTCACCGACGACGAAACCTGGCCCATCGGCCAGGCCCTGCACGCCGCGGCCCAAGAGGTGGGCGCGGTTAGCACAGTACGCCGACTGGAGGAATTTGCGGCCCGCCCCATCGTGGAAGTGCCCGACACCCTGACGCACGCCCTGACCGCATTCGCGCCCACGGTGACTTTTTACGCGGCCCAGGGCCAGCCCGGCGAAGTGCGCTTTCGCATGGCCCTGGCACCCCTGTTGCGCGAACGCTTCGCCGTGCGCCACGGCCACATGATTGGCATTACCCCCTTGCTCATGCGCACCGGCATGACGGCCGACTACGAACAAGTGGCCGCGCGCACCCGCCAGGTCTACCAGCGGGTGAAGGAGGCACGGCGCATTCGAGTGACCTCACCCGACGGCACCGACTTCGTGGCCCATCTGGACCCTGCACGACGCCGCTGGGTGCCCTCCACCGGGCTGTATCACCAACCCGGCCAGTGGGGCAACCTGCCCGAAGGCGAGACCTTTACCGCGCCCGTAGACGCGGAGGGGGTGCTGGTGGTGCATTTGCTGGGGGATTACTTCAGCAAGAAGTACGGCCTGCTGGACGAGCCGCTGCGCCTGGAGGTGGCCGCAGGCCAGGTGCAAAAGGTCGTCCATCCCAATGCGGCCCTGGCCCAAGAGGTCTGGGACTACATGGCGCAAGCGCCCAACGGCCGCCGGGTAGGGGAATTCGCCATCGGCACCAACGAGTTCTTGACCGACCTCACCGGCAACCTGCTCCAGGACGAGAAGTTCCCCGGCGTGCATGTGGCCTTCGGCAATCCCTATCCCCACGCCACCGGCGCGGATTGGACCAGCCCGGTGCATGTGGATGTCATCCCCCTGCGGGTGAGCATCTGGGTGGATGGGGAACGCATCATGGCCGAAGGGCGGTTCACGCTGTGAGCGAGCGTCCGCGCGCCACGCGAGGCTTCACGGCCCCGGCAACCAGCCGGGCGGTACCCAAAAGTCCCCATACCCCGCCAGTTTGGCCGCGATGGTGAGCGCCAGCACCACTACGCCCACGGCCATGAGCAGGTAATCCCGGCGCTGATAGCGCAACTCGACAATCCAGGTGCGCCGGGGGCGAGCCCCGAAGGCGCGCAAGTCCATCGCGTCAATGATGTCTTCGCCGTTGAGAATGGCCTGAATGGTCACCGGCACGATGAGCGGGGCCAGGTTGCGGATTTGACGCACCAGCCCCGCGCCCTTGCGTTCCAGTTCATAGCCGCGAGCCCGCTGGGCGTCCAGGGTGGTCTGGAAGTCGCGAGCCACCGAGGGCACCAGGCGAAAGGCCAGGTCGGTGGCCACCGCGAACTTGTCGTTGAGCCCCAGACCCCGAAAGGTCACGCCGTAGTGTGCGGGATGGATGGTGAAGGGGATGAGCAGGCCCAGGGTCGCCAGGGCCAGCATGCGCGCGAACTGGCCCAACGCGAACACCACCTGCTCGACGCTGATAGCCCACACCCAGGGGCCCAGGTGCAGCCGCGCCCACGGATGGGCAACCTGATAGGCCTCTTCACCGCCACGCCCCGTCAACGCGGTGATGAGCACCAGGAAGGTAATCAGCGGCAACACCACCAGCCAGAAACGCCGGGTTTCTTTCCAGGTCAGCCGCGCGCTGCGATAGGCCAGCAGGGTGAAGGCCAGCCATCCCGCCAGCCAGCGCAAGTCCCACACCTGCAGAATGGACAGCATGGCGCAGGCCGTGAAAATCAGGCGGGCGCGCGGGTCAAAGCGTTGGACGAGGGTGTCGCGGGCTTTGTAGGCCCAGGTGACCAGCATGACGGCTCCTCAGGGGGAAGGGCCGGGGCGCGAGGCCCCGGCCCCTGCTGCGGCCAGGGCCTCAGCGCCCACTGCGCTGGCGGGCGTTCTGATAAGCCACATACAGAATGGGCACCAGGATGATGTCGAAGACCAGGTTGGTGCCCGCGGCGGGCAAAAATTCGCCGATGATGGCCGTGGTCACCGAGTAGCCGTTGACCCAGATGTCGGCGATGGACGCGAAGCCCATCCCCACGATGACGCCCAGCGCGCCCCACACCACGGCCGCGGCCACATCCGGCTGCGCGCGCAGGGACCACCAGGCCACCACCAGAATGACCACCAGCAGGATGAGCAACACCGGCGTCCACTGCCCCGCGGTGGTGCCGGCCCACGGGTGCTCCACCCCCGGGAAGGCGATGGTGAGCACCACGAACAGCGCCATCAGGCCCGTGACCCACATCAGCACCTTCTTGGTCACCCGCACGCGGGCATCGGCCCCGGCCCAGGCGTGCAACAGCCCCGGGATGAGCCCCATCAGGCCGTTGCCCAGGTCCCAGACGGGGTATACGCCCCAGCCCGTGAGCGCGTCGCCCAGGATGTTGCCCACCAGGCCGCTGAAGAAGCCCACCACGGGCCCGAAAGCCAGGCCCATGAAGATGGGGATGGCCACCGCCGGCCGCAGCGAGACGAAACTCACCGAGGGCAGTTGGAACACATTGGTGGCCCAGGAGAACACGCCGTACAGCACCGCGCCGATGGCCATCATCACCACCTCGCGGGTGCCCACCTGCCAGATGGGCTTGGTGGCGAAGAACAGGTAGATGGCCATGACCAGCACCGCGCCGACGAAGTACAGCACCCAACCCGCGCCCGTGGCTTTGTCGCCTTGGGTGAGCAGGTTGGCCAGCCAGAGCACGATGGTGGCCGCCACCACCGCGCCCAACACCTGTTTGAGCATGGAACGACCGGTCATACGACACCTCCTTGGGACGAGCGGCATCAGGCGAACAACGACGCATCCAGCCGGGCCAGGCTCTCGAGGGGCAAAAAGCGCCCGGTGTGCGGCAACAACGACCGGTTCAAACGCAACAAACTGGTGGGGCGCAGACGGCACTGCTGCAACAGGTCGTCTTGCGCCAGCACCTCTTCGGGTGGGCCATCGGCCACCAGACGCCCCGCGTGCATCAGCCACACCCGGTTGGCGTAGCGCACGGCCAGGTCCAGGTCATGGGTGATGAACACGATGGCCGCGAAGGGCATACGCACGATGGCATCCATGAACGCGATGTAGTGCCGATAATCCTGGCCCGCGGTAGGCTCGTCCAGCACCAGCACGGCCGGGTCCATGCTGAGCACCGCGCCGATGGCCGCGCGGCGCTGCTGGCCGAAACTCAGGGCCAACGGCGACACGGTCGCGTAATCGGCCAGGTCCACGATGTCCAGGCTGCGGCGCACGTTGGCCTGCACCCGTTCCTCAGGAAAACCCAAATTGCGCGGGCCGAAGGCAAATTCCTCCCACACCGTGGGCGCAAACAGCATGTGGCGCGGGTTCTGGAACACGAAGCCCACGCTGCGGGCCAACTGGGCCACCGAGACCGCGCGCGTGTCGCGGCCCTGCACCCGCACCCGGCCTTGGCGGGGCCGCGCCAGGCCGATGAGGTGACGCACCAGGGTGGTCTTGCCCGCGCCGTTGGGCCCCAACAGGGCAATCACATCGCCGGGATACACGGCCGCGTGCAAGTCGTGCAGCACCGCGCGGTCGTCGGTATAGCCGAAGGTCACCCCCTCCAACACGATGAGGGGCTCCGCGTCGTCGGCAGCCCGCGGCCGTCGGGGCGGCGGCTCGACCGTCACCCCTTGCGCGCGCAGGCGCTGCACCGCCACCTCCGCGGGCAGTTTCACCTCTTGGGGGTGCGCAACCTGCAAGAAGCCCTCCACCGGGCCGAAATAACGCTGCCGACCGGCCTCCAGGAACAGCACCCGGTCGGGGCGGATGCGCAGCACATCCTCCACCCGATGCTCGATGAGCAGCACCGTCTTGCCCGCGTCCACCAGGCGCCGAATCAGGGCCAGGGCTTCGTCCACCCCCGCGGGGTCGAGGTTGGCCAGCGGCTCGTCCAGCAGCAGCACATCGGGCTCCATGACCAGGGTACCGGCCACGGCCACTTTCTGCTTCTCGCCGCCGCTGAGCGCGTAGGTTTCGCGTTCCCGCAGATGCCCGATTTCCAGGGCTTGCAGCACGCCGTCCACCCGGCGCACCATCTCGGGCCGCGGGACCGCCAGATTCTCCAAGCCAAAGGCCACATCGTTGAACACATACGCGCCGATGATTTGCCGCTCGGGGTCTTGCAACACCGTGCCCACCCACAGGCTGCGTTGGGCCAGGCTCACGCCGGTGGGGTCGTGGCCCAGAATGCGCAAAGTGCCCTGCAGGTCGCCCCCGCGATACGAATGCGGGATGAGGCCGTTGAGGATGCGCATGAGGGTGGTCTTGCCGCTGCCCGAGGCCCCGGCCACCAGCACCAATTCCCCCCGGCGCACGCGAAACGACACCCCTTGCAGCGCGGGTTCGGACCGGCTGCGATAGCGATACGACAGGTCGTGAACTTCCAGGGCCAACTCGGACATACCAGGCGTTTCCTTATAAAGAAAAACCCGCCGCGAGCGGTCGCGTTGCGCGGCGGGTCTACGGCTCCAGGCCGGGCAGCGGGCAGGGGTGCGGCTCGCGATGGTCAGGGTCCAGCAGGTGTACCACGGTCCAGCCCCGCCGGCACAAGGCATCGGCGATGAAGCGGCGGTGGCAGTGCCGCCAGTCGCGCTCGGCACACAGCACCGCCAGGGGCGCCGCACGGGCCAGTGCCTCCAGGCGGGCCAGCCCCTGGGCAAAGGCCGGGGTGTGCACATAGGCCGGGTAGGGCGGCCGGGCATAACCGCCCAACGCGTCGCCCAACCAGCGGTACGCCAGACCCTGCGCGGGCAGCGCGGCCTCCAGTGCGGCCCGGTCGAACCACGGCCAACGCCGCGAGCGCGGGAAGCGGCGCACATCGGCCACGGCCTGCACCCCGGCCGCGCGCAACAACGCCACCAGCGCGTCCAACGAGCGGTTGGAATGCCCCACCGTGAAGATGCGCGCGTCCGCGTTCATGGCTGCGCCAAGGTCACCGCGCCGACCACCGACACCAGCGAACCGAACTGCGCGTCGGCGGGGCAGTGCTCATAGCCCGTGACCACGCCCGTGTGCCCCTCGAGCACCCGCAAATACACATACAGCGCGGAAAAGCCGCAAATGCGGTACCGGTCCTCCACCCCGGCGATGTGCCAGAACCAACTGCGCGGGTCGCCCACCCGCACGGCGTTGAGCAGCGCCTCGTCGGCCCGCTGCACCCGGCGCTTGTCGGCCTCGGCCAGCGGCTGCGGGTCGCCGAACGCGGGGCCCACATGGGCCAGGTCCACCGCGGCCACCACCAGCGTGGGCCTGGCCGCGCGGGCCGCGCGCAGCACCTCCACCACCGCGTTCAGCCGCGCGTCGGTGTCGGGGTCCCGGCGCTGCTGCACATAGTGGTCAAACGACCCCACCAGCACGGGCACCACCTCGACGGGCCGGCCCTGCCGCAGATGGTGCAGCCACACCAGGGCCAGTTCGATGGAGTGCTCGCCGATGTGGTGCAACTCATAGCGAAACGCGTCGTCCGCGCCCCAGGCCGCGGCCAGCGCGTCCACCACCTCGGTGGCCGTGGGCAGCACGCCATACGGCGTGGCGTAGTGCTGCCGGGTGAGGGTCAGGCTGCCCGGCGGGCCGTTGTGGTCCGTGCCCAGCACGATGACCCGCTGCGCGGCCTGCACGGCCTCACGGGCATAGCCCCAGGCGCGGGCGTAGGTGCGCCACCCCCGGGGGTAGTCAATGTGCGGACTGACCACGCCCACAATAGGCCGGTTGGCCGGGGGCATGCCGTGGGGCGCGTCGGCCAGGTATTTGTCCAGCGCGGCCTCCAACTCGGCCGTGCCCGCGGGGTACACCTGCCCGGCCAGACGCGGCGGCCGGTACGCGGCCCGGCGGTACGCGTCCAACTTCTCCCGCGCGAAGGCGGCGAAACGGTCGTTGTCCAGCATGAACGCGGTGTCCAGGTCGCGCACCAGGGTGTGCAGCACCTCCGCGGGCAGCGGCTTGCCATATTGCACCAAAAAGCGACTGCGGATGGTTTGCAAATCGTGCTCGCCGTTGAGCAACGCCAGCACCGGCGCCAAATCCGCGGGCACGAACAGCATCCGCTCGCTCAGGCCCAGCGGGTCTTGCAAGATGAAACCCGGGACCTCCTGATAGGTGTACGGCGTAATGCGCAGAGGACGCACGCGGGGCCGGGTGTTGTCGCTCATGGGGAACGCCTCCGGCGGGGCCAGGGATGCGGCGATTGCCGCGCGTGATTGTACCCCAAAGTCAGCGTCGCGCGGCCGCGGTTTCGCCCTCGGCCAGCGCGCGGCGCACCGTGCGCACCAGCGCGTCGGCCTGCAGCGCGGGCAGGCGATACACAGGCGCGCGCAGGCGCCGGGCCAGTTCCGCGGCCAGGCCCTGGTCGAATTGCGGATGCTCCAGGTTGACCACCACCGCGGGCACCCGGGCCGCGGCCAGGCGTTCGGCCACCTGATACGCGTCGTCCATCGGGTCATGGCCGGGCTGCAGCGGCACGTTGCCCGCGCCATCGGTCAACAGCACCACCAGCGGGCGCAGGTCAGGGTGCGCCCTGCGGGTGCGCGCCACCACGCGCTGGGCCAGGTGCAGGCCCGCGGCCAGGGGCGTCTTGCCCCCCACAGGCAGGTCGGCCAGCGCGCGGCGGGCCAGCATCACCGACCGGGTGGGCGGCAACACCAACTCGGCCTGGTCACGGCGAAAGGTGATGAGCCCCACCCAGTCGCGGCGCTGATACGCCTGGGTGAGCAAGGCCAGCACCGCGCCCTTGGTGGCCTCCATACGCCGCGCCACAGCCATGGACCACGAACCGTCCACCACGAACAGCACCAGATGCGCCTGGCGGGCGCGGCGTTCCTTGCGGCGCAAGTCGGCCTTGCGCACCCGCAGCCGGCGCGCGCGGCCTGGGCCGTGGCTCGCGGCCGCGCGCAGGGTGGCGTCCCAGGCCAGGTCGGCCGCGGTGGCCGCAGGGTGCCAGGGCCGGGCCCGCACATAGCGGCCGCGGCGCTGCGCGGGGCCGGGCGCGCGACGCCCCGCGCGGTGACGACGCCGGGTGCGCGGCACCGCCAAAGGCCGCGCCACGAACTCCGGGCCACTGGGCGGTGGCTCGGGCGCGTCGGGCGCGCTGGGGCTCTGCGTGGCGGCCTGGGGCTGGGGGACCGGCGTCTCGGGCCGGGCGGTTACGCCGCGTTCGACGGCGACTTCCCGGCCCGCGGCGCTTTTTTTGCATCGTCGGCCTCGGCCGCGGCGCGCTGGGCCTGCTGCATGTGCTGCCAGCGCCGGCTCTGCTGCTGGGCCTGGCTCAGGGCCTCTTGCAAGGCCTGGAACTCCAGGGTGACCGACTCCAAAGGGTCGCGCTTGAGGCGGTGAGGCAAGGCCAGGGCCGCGGCCTGCAGCAAGTCCTCCGGCGTCAGGGCCTGACGCCCCTCCAGGGCCGCGTGGGCGCGCGCGGCCCGCAAAATCACCAGGTCGGCCCGATGCCCTTCCACCCCAAACCGGGTAGTCAACCCCGCGATGGTGAGCAAATCGGCCTCGGTGTGCTGCACCTGGGGCAGGCGTTGTCGCGCGGCCTCAATGCGGGCCCGCAGCGCCCGTTCCCGGGGTGCCCACTCGGCCGCGAACCCCGCGGGGTCGGCCTCGAAAGCCAGCCGGCGCTCCATGATTTGCGCCCGCAAGAAGGGATTGTCCACGCCGCGCACATCCACGGCCAGCGCGAAGCGGTCCAAAAGTTGCGGCCGCAAGTCGCCTTCCTCGGGATTCATGGAGCCAATCAAGATGAAGCGCGCCGGGTGGCGGAAGGAAATGCCCTCCCGCTCCACATAATTGACGCCCATTGCGGCCACATCCAGCAGCAGGTCCACCAGGTGGTCTTCCAGCAGATTGACCTCGTCAATGTACAGCACCCCGCGGTTGGCCGCGGCCAACAAGCCGGGCTGGAAGTGCCGCTGGCCGGTTTGCAGCGCGCGCTCGATGTCCAAAGTACCCACCACCCGCTCCTCGGTGGCCGCCAGGGGCAGGTTGACGAAGGGCGTGGGGATGGTGACCGCGGGCAGGGGCTCGCCGCGCGCGGCCCGCTCCTGGCACTCGGTGCACCAGGTGGCCGGTCGGTCGGGGTCGCAGCGAAAGCGGCAGCCCTGCACCACCCGGATGGGCGGCAGCAGCGCGGCCAGGGCCCGGGCGGCCGTGGATTTGCCCGAACCGCGTTCCCCGCGGATGAGCACCCCGCCCAGGCCGGGGTCCACCGCGTTGAGCAGCAGCGCGCGTTTGAGGTCGTCTTGGCCGACGATGGCCGTGAACGGATACACCACAGGCATGGAAGTCCAACTCCAGGGCGGTCGTAAGATGCGGTGGGTTGCAACACCCCGGGGCCGACGGCGCAGGCCGGGCCGCCGGCCCGCGGGGTCAGGGCGCGACCACGAATTCGTATTGGGCCAGGGTGGGCTTGCTCACCGAGTGCACGGTGACCACCACCTCCAGCACCACGGGCTCGGCCGCCTCCGCGGGGAACAGGCCCGGGGCCGCGTCCACCCGATACAGGCCCGGCTCTACCGCGGAGGCCGTGCCCTGGGCCCGCAACTGGGCCCCCTGCCAGAAGAAGTAACGCACCTCCGCGAGGTCGTCCTTGGGGTAAGGCTCGCCCGCCTCGGTGGTCACGGCCACGGTCCAATAGCCGCCCTCGGCCCCGCGGATGCGGGTCGGCCCGTCAATGCGCACCTGGGGCCAGCGGGGCGCGGCCAGGCTCTGCCACTTGTCGGGCGGGTCGGGGAAGGTCGGCGCGCAGTCCAGCACCAGGGTATCCTCCACGCCGTGCACCTCGGCCACCTGGAAGGGCCCGCTGCCCACCCAGAAGTGGCCGTGTTGGGCATACCAGGCCTGATAGCGAGCCCAGCGGTCGTGCACCTCGTCGGGCGTCAGATAGGGCTCCAGCGCGGGGAAGGGGATGTACCCTTCGGCCGCGGCCGCGTCCAGATGCCGGGCCAGGATGTCCAGACTGGGGCCATCCAGGTAGTGCAGCCACACCACCTCGTCCCGGTCGGCCTGGCTGCGGGAGAACGCGGCCTCTTTGGCCGCCACCGCGCGCACGCCCAGGCCCACCACATGCCACGCGGCCGGGCCCAGGCGCAGGGTCGGGAACCAGGTGCCTTCCCAGGCCACCAGGTTCTCCGCGTCCAGGCTGAGGGCGTCGGTGTAAGTCTCGATGACCAGGGGCTGAGTGGAGACGATACGCACGCCCTTGAACGTGCTGAGGAACCCCTCCACCCGCCCGGCCAGGGCCCGGTCGTAGATGGGGCTGCCTTCTTTGCCGGGCGCGAGCCGCAAAATCATGGTCATCACGAAGTCGGCCACCGAGAGAGGCGAGCCGTCGTGCCAGGTCACCGTCTCGAACAGGTCGTCGGGGTAGACCACCCGAATGCGGGCGCGGGCCGTCGCGCCGTCGGGGAAGCGCTGGGCCGCGGTCACGAAACGGCCGGTGGCCGCGTCCCAGTCGGCCCAGGCGTCGGGCGGCACGGGGATGGGCGCCTCGGCCTGCTCCACCGAAACCCAGTCCAGGGTTTGCTGCAGGGCCACGCCCGGCGCCACGGTGACGGTGGCCTGGACCAGGCGTTGCGGTCGCGCCAGGCCCGTGTAGGGGTCCAACAGCACGGCCCAATCCACGGTGCCGCGCAGGGGCATGAGGTCGTAGATTTGCGACGAACCGGCCAGGGGATTCCACGGCCCGGTGAGCAGGTCGGGCTGGGCGATGACCACGGTGTCCGCGTCGGTGTCGGGGGTGCGCCGCAGGGTATAGGGCCACAGCCGCGAACCCGCGATGCCGCCCGCGAGGTCATAGGCCACCTGCACCTCGCGGCGCATGGGGCTGAAGGAGACCTTGTCCACCAGCCACACCCGGGCCGAGTCTTGCAGCGCGTAGGTCAGCGCCTGGGCGAACAACTGCCGGCGCTCGGCCTCGGTGGTGTAGTCGTGCTCCGACAGCCGATAGGCCACGGCCGCGAATTCTTCCGCCGGTTGATACGCCTGCCACAGGGGATAAGGCCGGCCGCGGGGGGTGTAGTTCAACTCGAACACGTACCCCTGGTCGCGCTCGACCAGGGTGCTCAGCCGCCCCGCGGTGTACAGGTGCCAGCGCCCTTCGTGGGGGTCGCCCCCCACCAGCGCGAAAGCCTCGCTGGAAGTCTTGTACAGGCGATTCACGCCAAAGCCCACCGATTCCAGTTGGCGGGCCACATAATCGCCGATTTCGCGGCGCTCGTCTTCGGTGCGGATGACGAACTGGAGCACCACGGGCTGGTCGTCGTAGTACCATTGTCCGTCTTGCAGCACCGCGCCCACCTTTTCCATTTCCTCGGCAATGACCTGCCGGGCCCGGTCGGGGTCGTAGGCATATTGCCGCTCCAGGGGGCGAATCAAGTCAATGTAGCGGGCGTAATCGGGGAAGGCCTGGATGAGCGGCACCCACTTGGGCACGCCCAGGCCGCCCAGAATTTCGTCCACGATGTACTGCCGGTCAATGAGCCAGTTGAGGGCCTCACGCACCCGAGGCAAGGCAAAGGGATTGAACGCGCCGTTGCCCTCGAAGATGGGCCCGGCGGGGTTGAGGGTCAACTCGCGATTCGAGCCGTAGAACTGCACATAGTGCAGGTCGGGGTCTTCTTGCACCTGACGGAACAGGCGCGGGTCGGCAAGGCTATACGCATAAATCGTGTAATCCTCGGCCTGCAAACGGGCCACCGCGGTGTTGACATTGGGCTCGGCCACGAACACCACGCGTTCGACCCCCGCGCCCGGGCAACGGGCTGGCGCGGCCGGGCTCGGCGTGGCCGACGGCAACGGCGTGCTCACCCGCGGCGTGGGGGTGCGGTGCTCCGTGGGAATCGGGGCGGGCCGGGTCTCGGTCGCGCCGCGCCCGCAGGCCGCCAACGCCACCAACACCAGGCTCCACCACCACCAGCGACGCATCCAGGTCATGGGCTCTTCTCCTTGTAGCATGGGGATGACCGCGCGTCCTCCCCATCCGGCGCAGGGATTATACCCGCTTCGCCGACCGGGTGCCCATTGCGTGCGGCGCTCACCACGCCGGCGGGCAGGTGTCAGGCGTCAGGGGCGGGCATGCGCTGGGCTCCCAAAGCGGCACTCAGGTGCCGAAAACTGCCCATTCGAGGATTGCTGCGGCTTTCGCATACGTCCCCACCAAAGACGGCCTTGACAATCCGTTACGCCGGATGTACGATTTAGTCGCCTTAACTAATCGCCCGCCCGGGCCGGGAGAAACGCTATGCTCAAACTTATCCGCTATGTCAAGCCCTACTGGGGCATGGTGGTCATCGC
>WGAK01000178.1 GCA_015494815.1 Anaerolineales bacterium
GCATGTACCCTTCGGCAATCAGGCCCGACACCACATCGGTCACCCGCTTGAAAGCCAGGAAGACCCGCACGGCCTTGTCTTGCGGCCAGGCTTGCAGGCATTTGGCCAGGAAGGCCTGCTGCACCCGGCTCATCATCCCCAGCATGAAGTCATTGGGCACCCGACGGGGGATGTGGATGAGCCCGACCTTCCATTGCCAAAGCCAAAACGATTCGTCAATCTGCCCGTGCACCACAATGCGGTACCACTGCTTGAGGGTTTCCTCGCGCGCGGGGCGCTCGCCGGGCCGAAACACGGCGGCCGTGGGCGGGTAGGCGAACAGGGTGTCATAGAACACCTTGGCGAGTTCGTCGGCCCAGGTCGAGGTGACATCCGCGGTTGCTGCCAACACCCGTGCGTCCTCGGCGGTATAACCTGTCAGTTCAAGCATGGTTTGCAGCACTTCGGCAAACATTGTAGCCTCCTTTGTCTCCTTAGCCGCAGATATGCTAACACATTCCCCCAGCCTTGAAAAGGGTATCCGGCCATACTGTGGGCGAAAGTTACGGAAATCAGGATATCGGAAGCACGCCATTCGGCCATCCTGGCGCGTCGCCGCCGCGGGTTGCGCGCCCATGTCCCGGAGGCCGGCCGTGCGTGGGCCGCGGTGCGCAGTGCGTGGCGCGTGGTCGCGGCCCACGCCGGGGCGTGCGGCCCAGGCCCGCGCCGGAGATGGCCTCGCCGCTCAACAGCGGTCAGCGAACAGGCGTCAGGTGTCAGCGGGCAGCAAGGAGCGAGGAGAAAGCATCCGCAAATCCGCAGATTCGCTCATCCGCCCATCCTCGTTCTCGCCCTATCGCCTCCCAAAGCCGCGCCCAGGCGCCGCACGCCCAAGCCGCCCGTTCGCCGAGTTCGACGGCTTGGGCGCGCTCCCCTCCGCGGAATGGCCCTTGCCTTTGTCGGACGGTTTCGTATAATGAGGGCGCAACAGGGCAGGGATGGTATACTTTTCCTTTGCCCTCATGGGATGTGCACACGACGCATGTAAGGAGGAAAGGGTGGAAAACAACCGCCAGACGAATCAACAACCCTCTTCGCCTCTCCCGCGGCTGGCTTTTGGCCCTTTGCTGGTGCTGATTTTGCTGTTCGCGCTGCTGTGGGGCCTGCTGGGCAGCAACGCACCTACGGACCGCGTGCCCTCCGTGCCGTTGAACCAACTGGCCGCGGAACTGGCCCAGGGACGAGTGAAGCACTTGCGGGTCGAGGAAGACAGCGTGCGGGTGACCTACATTGACGACACCGAGGCCGTGGTGCCCATGCCCCACGCCATTGACAACTTCTTGCCCGCGCTGGAAAACCTGGGCGTCTCGCCCAGCGATTTCAATCCCAATAAGGTCGAACTGGAATTCGCACCCCGCCAGGTATGGCTGGATGTGCTCAGCGCGTTGGGCTCCATCGTGTTGCCGCTGTTGCTGATGGTGGGCCTGTTCTGGTTCCTCATCCGCCAGACCCAGGCCGGCGGCAACGCGGCATTGTCCTTCGGCAAATCGCGCGCCCGGCTCATCGGCGGCGACCGCCCGTTGGTGACCTTCAACGATGTGGCCGGCGCGGAAGAAGCCAAGCAGGAATTGCTGGAAGTGGTGGAGTTCTTGCGGGAACCGTACAAATTCCTGGCCCTGGGCGCCCGCATTCCCAAAGGCGTGCTGCTCATCGGGCCGCCCGGCGTGGGCAAGACCCTGCTGGCCAAAGCCGTGGCCGGCGAGGCCGGGGTGCCGTTCTTCTCCATCTCGGGCTCCGAGTTCGTGGAAATGTTCGTGGGCGTCGGGGCCAGCCGGGTGCGCGACCTGTTCCAGCAGGCCCGCCGCCACGCGCCCTGTATCGTGTTCGTGGACGAAATCGACGCGGTAGGGCGCCAACGCGGCGCGGGGCTGGGCGGCAGCCACGACGAACGCGAGCAAACCCTCAACCAGTTGCTGGTGGAGATGGACGGTTTCGACAGCGCGACCAGCATCATCGTCATGGCCGCCACCAACCGCCCCGATGTGCTGGACCCCGCGCTGCTGCGCCCCGGCCGCTTCGACCGCCGCATCGTGGTGGACCGCCCCGACCTGCGCGGCCGATTGGCCATCCTCAAGGTGCATGTGCGCAACAAGCCCCTGGCCCCCGATGTGGACCTGGAAGCCATCGCCCGGTCCACGCCGGGCTTCGTGGGCGCGGACCTGGAGAACCTGGTCAACGAGGCCGCCATTCTGGCCGTGCGCCGGGGCAAAAAGGCCATCGGCCAGCAGGAGTTGCAAGACGCCATCGAGCGGGTCGTGGTGGGCCCCGAACGCAAAAGCCGGGTCATTGACGAGGGCGAGCGCCGCATTTTGGCCTATCACGAGGCCGGCCACGCGGTGGTCATGCAGGCCCTGCCCGAAGCCGACCCCGTGCACAAAATCACCATCATTCCGCGGGGCATGGCCGGCGGCTACACCCTGGCCTTCCCCGAGCAAGACCGCATGCTGGTCTCACGGCGCAAGTTGTTCGCCGACATGGTAGGCCTGCTGGGCGGTCGCGCGGCCGAAGAACTGGTCTTCAACGACATCACCTCGGGCGCGGCCAACGACCTGGAGCGGGTCACCCACCTGGCCCGGTCCATGGTCATGCGCTTTGGGATGAGCGAAACCTTGGGCCCCATGACCTTCGGCCGCAAAGAGGAACTGGTCTTCTTGGGCCGGGAAATCGCCGAACGCCGGGATTTCTCGGAGGCCACCGCGCAGAAAATCGACGCGGAGGTGCAGCGCCTGGTGCGCCAGGCCTACGAGCGGGCCAAGAGCATCCTCACCCAATATCGGGACATTCTGGACCGGGTGGCCGAGAAACTGCTGGAAAAGGAGACCCTCTCGCGCGAGGAATTCGAGGCCATCTTCCCGCCGCCCCAGGCCAAGGACGCGATTCCGCGACCGCTGGCCGCCTGACGGACGCGGCGGCAGGCCACGGCTCCGGGCTCCGCGCTGGGCAGCGGCTCGCGCGGAGCCCGGCTTGTCTTTCGGGAGGTCACGGGTGAACGACACCGCGGGACTGCTGGCAGCGTTGGGCCTGGCGCTGGCCTTCGCCTTTCTCAACGGCTTTCACGACAGCGCCAGCATCGTGGCCACGGCCATTGCCAGCCGGGCCATCCCGCCGCGACGGGCACTCTTGTGGACCGCGGTAGGCGAATTCGCGGGGCCCTTTGTGCTGGGCGTGGCCGTGGCGCGCGTGGTGGGCGCGGGGCTGGTGCATCCGGGCGCCATGTCGCTGGGAGGGCTGGTGGCCGCGCTGAGCGGCGCGGTGCTCTGGGGACTGCTCACCTGGTGGTGGGGGCTGCCCTCGTCGTCGTCCCACGCGCTGGTGGGCGGGCTGGTGGGCGCGGCATTGGCCGAAGGGGGGCTGACGGCCATCCAGTGGCGAGGGCTGGGCGCGGTGCTGGTGGCGCTGTTTCTCTCGCCGCCGCTGGGCTTCGCAGCCGGGTTCGGGCTGGCTCGCGGGGTCTTCTTCC
>WGAK01000179.1 GCA_015494815.1 Anaerolineales bacterium
CTACGGTCTGGACACCTTCATACACCGGTCGGGCCGGGAGCACCCACGCGGCGTACAAACCGCCCGCGGCCAGGACCACCAACAGCACGAGCCCGAGCACGAGCCCGACCAATCCTCGTTTCCACCACCGACGCATCGCCTACCTCCTTTTGCGACGCTGAAGAACGGCCCGGCTGCGGCCGGGCTCGCGCCCCGTCTTTCTGTTCATTGTACGCAAATCCGAAGATTCTGGTTCGGGCAATGGTACAATTTGGGCGTCCCACAGTCCCTTGTCGGAGGCCACCATGACCCCTTCCCCCGACGCGTCCTCGAGCCGCTGGCCGTGGGAGCGCCTCATCGCCATTGTCGGTATCCTCGGCATCGCCGTCCTGGTCTACTTCGCCATTCCCCGCGCGCCGCAAGCCGAGGGGGGGCTCTTCGGGCAACTGCCGGCGTTTCTGGTGCCGGCGCCCACCTTCACCCCGCCGGTCACCCCCACGCCCGCCGTCACGGCTACCTCCCGACCGCTGCCCACCGAGACGGTTCTGCCCTTCACGCCCACGCCCCAACCCGCCGCGGATGGCCCGCTGCAAGCCCGGGTCACGGGCAATGTGTGGTGCCGCTCCGGGCCCGGCATTGCCTATACGGCCATGGCCGCGCTGGTTCCGGGAAACCTGGTGCACCTGAGCGGCCAATATCAAGGCGACCGGGGCGCGTATTGGATTGTGGAAACGGCCCAGGGCACCCGCTGCTGGTTGCCGCGGCGTTACGCCACACCGTTGGAAGCCGAACGCGCCGCGGCGGTACCCACGGTGAACCCGCCGCCACCGCCGCCGGTGGCCTTCGATGTCCAAATCGAGCGCCTGAGCGAGTGCGGCGACCGGCACGGCCTCACCCTGCGCCTTACCAACTGGGGCACGCGGCTGCTGGAGTCGGTGAATGTGAAACTCCAGGGGCCGGGCATGGCCTACACCTACACCCTCGAACAGCACAAACGCAACGGCTTCGAGTGGTGGATGACTTGCGACGCGGGCGGACGCCTGGAGCGCCTGTTGCCCGGCGAGGTCGGTTTTGTCACCGTAGACACGCCGGGCCGGGAAATCAAGCAAGGCCCCATCTTCATCACCGTCCGGGCCTGCACCGAGAACAATCTGCAAGGGCTGTGCTTAGAGCGCAGCCTGAACCTGCTTCCCCCCTGAACCGCAACGGCCCGGTCGCTTGACCGGGCCGTCTGGCTTTCGCACCAGGGCGCGTGGCTACAGGCCGTAAATCTCGCCGTATTTGGCGCGCAGGTAGTCCAGATAAGGCTCGGCCTGCAGGTCCTGGCCCGTGGCCTTACGCAGCACCTCCAGGGGCTCGAACTTGCGCCCGTAGCGATGGATGTGCTCCCGCAGCCAGGCCAGCAGGTCCGCGAAGCGCCCGGCCTGCATCTGCGCGTCCAGGTCGGGCAGGTCCCGGCGCACGGCCTGCCAGATTTGCGCGCTCATTACATTGCCCAGCGCGTAGGTGGGGAAGTACCCCAGGCCGCCCATGGCCCAGTGAATGTCCTGCAGCACGCCCTCCGCGTCGTTGCCGGGCCGCACGCCCAGGTCCTCCTCCATGCGCCGATTCCACACCTCGGGCAGGTCGTCCACATCCAGCGAGCCCTCCAGCAAGGCGATTTCCAGGTCCAGGCGCAGCATGATGTGCAGGTTGTAGGTCACCTCGTCGGCCTCGGTGCGAATGAGGGAGGGCTGCACCTTGTTCACCCCGCGGTAGAACGCGTCCAGGTCCACATCGTCCAGCACGCCCGGGAAGGCTTGACGCAAATGCGGCAACAGCCAGGTCAGATAAGGCCGCGAACGGCCGACCAGGTTCTCCCACAAGCGGGACTGTGACTCGTGCACGCCCAGGGAGGCGCCACCGGCCAGGGGGGTTTCCTCATAATCCGGGTTCACCCCCTGGCCGTACAGGCCGTGTCCCATCTCGTGCAGGCTGCTGTAGAAAGCCTGGCCGAAGAAGTCCGTTTCGTTGTAGCGGGTCGTCAGGCGCACGTCGTGCACGCTGAAGCCGGTGGTAAAGGGATGGGCCGATTCATCCAGACGGCCGGCCTCGAAGTCGAAGCCCATGTGCTCCAGCACCCAACGCACAAAGGCCTTTTGCTGGGCCACCGGGAAGGGGCGGTAGAGGAAGGCATCATCCACCTGAGGCCGGGCCAGGATGGCCTTGAGCAGCGCCACCTGCTCGGTACGCAGCCGGGCGAACAGTTGTTGCACGGTGGCGGTCTTCATACCCGGCTCGAACGCGTCCAGCAAGGGGTCATAGACGTGGTCATACGGCGCGAAGAACGCCGCGTAGTCGCGCTTCATGGCCACGATGCGCCGCAGATAGGGCGCGAACAGGGTGAAGTCCTTTTGGGCGCGGGCCTGCTGCCAGTGCATCTTGGCCTCAGAGGTCAACTGCGCGAATTCGGCCACCCACTCGGTGGGCACCTTGGTGGCACGGTCGTACTCCCGCCGGGCGACCTTGAGGAAGCGCGCCGGGTCTGAGTCGGGGTCCCAGCCCTGGCTGCGCATGTCGGCCTCGGCCTGGGCCAGCCATTTGCCCACCTGAGGGTCGGTGCCGCGTTGGTGCATCAACTGCGCCAGGGCGCGCAACTGGCGCGCGCGGGCCGGCTGGCCCTTGGGCGGCATGAAAGTCTCCTGGTCCCAACCCAAAACTGCGGCTGCCGCGCCATAACGGGCAACCTCGGCCACGCGGGCATGCAACTGTTGAAAGGCTTCGGAACGGACATCGTCAAACATAAAGGCTCTCCTGTGCGATGAGGATGGCATGTGCCAACGGCTTTGGCCTGATGATTGTACCATTGCAGCAGGGAGCGGAAAGTGGGTGGAAGTTGGAAGTTGGAAGTTAGTGGTTGGTGGTTGGTGGTTGGTGGTTGGAAGTGGGTGGGTGGTGGGGGTGGCCGTCCGCTCGCCCTGCTATGGGAAGGCGCGCCAGGCATACCCCAGTCCCGGCATGCCCGCCCACAGCCGTTGTTGGGCCGCATCGTAGGCCAAGGTCACGGCAAAGGGCCAGGCCAGGCCCTGGTTGAACGGGTGCCAGGTCTGCCCGCGGTCGGGGCTGGCCCACACGCCTTGCGGTATGGGCTCATAGCCGCCCGACAGCCGCGCGCTGCTGGTCGCGGCCACCACCCAGTCCTGCCCCTCCAGCGGCAGCACATCCCAGGCGTAATCGTGGGCCAGCACCTGGGTCCAGGTCGCGCCCCCGTCGGGGCTATGGTAGACGCCGCGGCCCGGGCCGTGCACGGCCAGCCATACGCCGTCGGACGCGGGCCGAATCGCGGCCACGCCCTGCCAGTCCCAATCCCAGTAGGTCGCGTCGCCCATGTCGGGGTCCGCGGCGAACACGGCCGGGCCCACGGGGGCCCAGGTGCCGGCCGCGCCACCGGCCGCGGAATGCCACAGCCCGGCCTCGCCGCCGGCCCACACTTGCTGCGGGTCCTGCGGGTCCACCGCGGTCACCCGGCAGCCGTCGCAGTCCAGCACCAACGCCCAGGTCCAGCCGTCGTCGGTGCTGCGGTAGACATCGCCTGCCGCGGCCACGAACAACACCCGTTGGTTCGTCGGGCTGTTGGGGTCCA
>WGAK01000180.1 GCA_015494815.1 Anaerolineales bacterium
CTGGTGGTCAACAAAGCCGACTCGGACCGCAAGGCCGCGGATGTGTACGCCTTCTACGAGTTGGGCCTGGGGGAACCCATCCCCATTTCCGCGCTACATGGCCGCGGCGTGGGCGATTTGCTCGACAAGGTGCTGGAAGCCGTCCCCTGGGCGCCGCGCTTCGACGAGGCCGAGGAGGACGACGAGACGCCCAAGTTCGCCATCGTGGGGCGGCCCAATGTGGGCAAGTCCAGCCTGCTCAACCGCCTGCTGGGGCAAGAACGGGTGCTGGTCAGCGACATCCCCGGCACGACGCGCGACGCGGTGGACACGCGCCTGCGGTACTACGGCCGGGACATTGTGCTCATCGACACCGCGGGCATTCGTCGCAAGGGGCGCGTGGAGCCCGGCGTGGAAAAGTACAGCGTGCTGCGCGCACTGCGAGCCTTGCAGCGCGCGGATGTGGCCCTGCTCATGCTGGACGCCACCGAAGGCGTGACGGCCCAGGACGCGCACATCGGCGGCTATGTGGAAGACGCGGGCAAGGGCGTGGTCATTCTGGTGAACAAGTGGGACGCGGTGCCCGACAAGGACGCGTTCACCATCAACCGCTACACCGAACACGTGCGACGGGAGTTGAACTTCCTGAATTACGCGCCGCTGCTGTTCATCTCGGCCAAAACCGGGCAGCGGGTGCACAAGGTGCTGCCCACCGCGTTGGAAGTGTACGAAGCCCGCTACACCCGCCTGCCCACCGCGTTCGTCAACCGGGTGCTGCAAGAGGCCGTGGACAAGCATCCTCCGCCACCGGCCAGGGGCAACAAGGCGCTGAAAATTTACTTCGCCGCTCAGGTGGGGGTGGCGCCGCCGACCTTTTTGTTGCAGGTCAACGACCCCAAACTGGCGCATTTTTCCTATCTGCGTTACCTGGAAAACCAGATTCGGGCCGCGCATCCTTTCGTGGGCACGCCCATTCGCCTGCTGCTGCGGGGCAAGGCCAAGAAACGCCGCGGGCGGTCGTGAGGCGCCCGGCGCACTCAGGCGGCGGTGCTGTGCAGGGCCACCACCGGCACGGCCTGCGCCAACGCGCGGAAGTCCTCGGGCGTGGTGATGGGCGGCATGTGCAGCAGGCGGCCCAATTCACGAAACGCCCACGGGTGGGCCTGCGCGTAGGCCTGCAAGATGCGCGCCCCGCGTTCGGGGGGAAGAATCTCCGCTCGGGCCGGGTAGCGCCGCCAGCCCACCTGGATGTGCACCTGGGGGTGGGCCTGCAAATTGCGGAACCAGTGCGCGCGGCGTCCGAACCCCGAGGCAACATAATAGGTCGGCCCCGCGGGGTCGTAGCCGATGACTTCGAGCACATTCTGACGGCGTTTGCCCGTCTTGCGGCCGATGTGCTCCAGCAGCAAGAAGCGGCTCCCCAGCAGGCCGCCCAGCCCCAAGCGATACAACCAAATCGGCAAACGCCAGGGAATGGCGCGCCAGCCGCGCGGCGGCTTGGGCGTGCGAACGGTGGTGGACATCCGGCTCCTCCTCAAGGGTGTGGAAACTGACTTGTCGGTCAACCTGATTGTACCCCCGCCCTCGCGCGTGTCAAGCATCGGTCGCGTCTTCCACGGGCACGCCTGCCACCTGCGCCATGGCCCGCACCCAGCGGGCCGCCGGTCCCGCGCCGCGATTGGCCGCGCGCCACACGCGTTGCGGCGCGCCCCGATGGGGCACGACCAGCACCTCCAGGAGGATGTGCCGCGTGGTGATGGTGCCGCCGAGCACCGGGTCCAGGGTGGATTGGGTTATCTTGCGGCGCACCAGCCGCACGGCCCGCACGCGGGTGGCGGCAAACGCGTGGGGGCCAAAGCGTAGTATCCCGGGCCGGGCCTCCAGCACCCGCACTCGCGGCCAGACGAGCCGGCCCAGCGCGTACAGGCCCGCGCCGCAAACCAGAGCCACCAGGCCGCCCACCGCGGCTTCCTTCCCCGCCGCAGGGCCAAAGCGCACCATGCGCATCAGGGCCGCGCCGCCCCAGGAGAGGCTAACCACGGCCCCCGTGGCCGCCAGCCCGCCCACGAGGAGCATTCCCACGGTCTGGGCGCGCTCTTCGGTCGAGGCCGCGTCCCAGGCCCAACGCCACACGGCCCGAAAGTGGTCGGCGCGGTGCACCTGGCGCACCCAGCGAAAGGCGGCCATTCCGGGCAGCGAGGTCGGCAGACGGACGAGCATGGGGAACCTCCAAAGGCTGCGCGGCTCAGGGCTGCTGCCCTGCGGCCGCGGCCAGCGGGGGCAGGTCGGCGGAGGTGATGACCTGGACATGCGCGGCGGCATAGGCCACCAGGTCTTCATACGCCTGCCAGATGGCGGCCTGCTCCGCATCGGAGCGCGGGGTGGACGGGTCGGGCGCGTGCAGGTCGAAGGGCGGGGCCAGGGGCGTGGTCTTGTTGCCGTGCGCGTCGATGGCGTAGTAGTACGCGCCCCAGGCCACCGAGCCCCGGCGGTAGAAGTTGTTGTCGTGGATGTGGGCCAGGATGAAGGGCGGCCGGCCGTAGCCCTGGGCCTGCCAGTCCGCCAGCCCGGCTTGCAGTTGCGCCACGGGATGCGCGGTCTCGGCCTGGGGCGATTGCAGCAGGTTCCACCAGAAGTTTTGCCGCCCCTGGCCCAGGTCCACCCGCGTGACGCTGAAGTCCACCGGCCGCACCAGCAGGCCCTGAACGAAGCGGAAGGGCTGATTGGGGTCGGCGCCGGCCTCGTGCTCTTCCACCACCACCCGCGCGCCCAGCGCGGCGTACACCTGCCGCGCGGCCTCCCGCCAGGGCGAGCCCACGCTGGCCGCTACCGTGACGGGCGGCTGGCCGAACACCTGGGCCACATACGTGTACCCGCCGGGCTGGGAGCGGTCCAGGCCGCCGGCGGTCAAATCCAGCCGATAGGTTTCGTAGTCCCGCACCGCCTGAAGCAGGTCCGACCCGGTCAGGCCCTCCAGCGGCCCGGTAAAGCCCGCGGTGAGGGGGTGCGGCGCGCGCACATGATAACTGATGGTCATGCCCGTGGCCTGGAGATAAGCCACCACATCGGGGTGATGTTCGGCGTAGGCCCGGGCCACCGGCGCGGTGAAGTAGAAATCGCCGCGCACGCCATAGCGCACGAACAACTCGGCCAAACGCTGCACCGCGGCCGCGCTCTGGTCGTGATGCACCCAATCGTGCACATTGACCACGAAAGTGAGGTAGGCCGTAGGGACGGCCGCGGCGCTGGGGCTGGGGGTTGCCGCGGCGACGGGGGTGGGGCTCGGTGTGCGCGCGGCGCAGTCCTGCGGGCAGCGGTTGGGGTGCGCCTGCTCGGCCGCGTCGCAACGGCCATCGCCGCACCGC
>WGAK01000181.1 GCA_015494815.1 Anaerolineales bacterium
GAAGTCCAGGTCCCGGCTGACCACCGCGCCGCCGATGGCCTGGCCGTGGCCCGAGATGTACTTGGTGGTGCTGTGGATGACCACATCCACGCCCAGGCTCAGGGGGCGCTGGCAATAGGGCGTGGCAAAGGTGTTGTCCATGATGACCCACGCGCCGTGGCGGTGGGCCAGTTCGGTGACCATCGCGATGTCGGTGATGTCCAAGGTGGGGTTGGCCGGGCTCTCGATGTAGGCCCAGACCACTTTGGGGTGCTCGCGGAAGGCCTGCTCCCAGGCCGCGGGGTCGTCGCCATCTACGAACGCGACCTGAATGCCCAATTGGGGCGCGACCTTGTGCAGGAACACGAAGGTGGTGCCGTAGACCACCTTTTGGGCGATGATGACCGACCCTTTCTGGGCCCGGGCCAACAGTGCGGAGGTGATGGCCGCCATGCCCGAGGCGAACACCAAACCGGCCGCGGCCTCGGCGGGGTCCACGCCCTGGCGCAAGAAATCGTAGGCCTCCAGCAAGGCAATCTTGCGGGCCAGATGGTCCGCGTTGGGGTGGCCGACCCGGCCATACACATAGCCCGGCTGCTCACCGCCGAAGATGGCCGCGCCCGTCGCCACATCGGGGAACGCGTAGGTGCTGGTGGGGAAGATGACGGGCAGGTGGGCGTGATAGGGGTGCAGACCGGGGTCGTCGCCCCCGTGCAAGGCCCAGGTGCCCAGGTGCCAGCGAGGGGAAGGTTGATAATGGCTCATGGTGCTACCTCCTTAGGGAAGAGTCAAAGTGGTCGGCCACGACGCGCGGCGCCGTGCTTGCAAAAGAAAATGGCGGCGTCAAAGCGCCGCCATGGGTTGCCTTACGCGTGGTCCCAGGCCATGCGTTCCGCCATGGTACAGGCCATGCAACCCAGGCACAAACAACATCCCACAGCCCACCGCAGGAACATGGGTCAGCCCTCCACGACCCGCACGAAGCGGCGTTTGCCCACCCGCAACACGCCCGGCCCCGGAAAGGTCGCGTGGGGGTCGTCCAGCACCTGCCCGTCCAGGCGCACGCCGCGCTGCCGAATCAGGCGGCGCCCTTCGTTGCGACTGCTCACCAGGCCCGCCTCCACCAGCACATCCAGCACCGTCTGACCGGGCCGCAGGGGGTAGGTGGGCATGTCTTCGGGCAGGTCGCGCTGCTGGAACACCCGCACGAAGTGGGCCTCGGCCTGGGCCGCGGCCTCGGGGCCGTGGAAGATGTCCACGATTTCGCGCGCGATGCGCATCTTGAGGTCCCGGGGATGCAGACGCCCCGCGGCCAGGTCGGCCTCCAGCGCGGCAATCTCGCGGGGGCCCCAGCGGGTGAGCAGGCGCATGTAGAGGGGCATGGCTTCGTCGGGCACGCTCATGATTTTGCCGTACATGTCCTCGGGCGTCGCGGTGAGGGGGATGTGGTTGCCCAAGGACTTGCTCATCTTCATCTTGCCGTCGGTGCCCGGCAGCAGGGGCAAAAAGATGCCCACCTGGGGCCGCTGGCCGAAGGCTTCTTGCAACTTGCGACCGGCCACGATGATGTTGAAGGTCTGGTCCGTGCCGCCGATTTGCACATCGGCCTCCAACGCCACCGCGTCGTAGCCCTGCATGAGGGGGTAGAAGAACTCATGCAGGTGAATCGGGTCGCCCTTGCCATAGCGCTTGCGGAAGTTCTCGCGGGCCAGGAACTGCTGCACGGTAAAATGCGAGGCAATGTGAATCAAGTCGCCGAACTTGAGCGCGCCCAGCCACTCGTGGTTGTAGCGGATGACCGTGCGTTCCGGGTCCAGCACCTTGAAGGCCTGGTCCGTATAAGTCTTGGCATTGGCCATGACCTCTTCAAAGGACATGAGCGCGCGGGCCTTGTCCTTGTCGCTGGGGTCGCCCACCAGGCTGGTGAACGAGCCGATGAGGAAGATGGCCGTGTGGCCCAGGTCCTGGAACTGGCGCAGTTTGCGCATGGGCACGGTGTGGCCCAGATGCAGGTCCGAAGTGCGCGGGTCCACGCCCAAGTACACCCGTAGGGGCTTGCCCGTGCGCTGGGATTCTTCCAGGCGGGCGCGCAACTCCTGGCGCATGGCCCGTTCCAGTTCGGGGTCGCCGTATTCGGTGCCCTGGAAGAGCAGGTCCAGTTGTTCGTCGAGGGACATGGTGTGAGGGTCCGGCATGGTACAGCGCCTCGGGGGGAAGATGAGCGGGGCCGGCGGGTCCCGCGTGACAGGGGCAATTGTACCACGGGCAACGAAAAACCCCGCCTTAGGGCGGGGTTGAGGCGACGGCGGGATTCGAACCCGCGAATCAGGGCTTTGCAGGCCCCTGCCTTACCACTTGGCTACGTCGCCTTGAGACAGAAAGGCCGAGGGCAAACCGACCCTCGGCCCTTTGCCCTCCAGAGCGGGCGACCGGACTCGAACCGGCGACCTTCTCCTTGGCAAGGAGGCGTTCTACCAACTGAACTACGCCCGCTTGGGTAAGTACCGGCCCTCAGCCGTTGGGAGGAGGGCAACCCAGTGCCGAGGGCCAGAGTCGAACTGGCGACACGCGGATTTTCAGTCCGCTGCTCTACCTCCTGAGCTACCTCGGCACTCCTTCCGTTGGCGCCCCTTATTCTACTGACAACCCCTGGTTTTGTCAAGGTGCACCGCGCCCGCGCGGCAAGAGCAAGGCCCTCCCTTGTGATACAATGAAAAGGACTTTCCGGCAGGGAGGGCATGTTGGCGCTCAAGCGAAGCAACGAAGCATGGCTGGCGGCTTTGCGCGCCTCGGGGCCCGAGCGCGCGGCCGCGCTGGACGAGTTGCGTGCGCAACTGCTCCGCGGCCTGGGCTACGCGCTGCGGGACCGCCTGGGCTCGGCCAACCATCCCCTGCTGGAGGATGCCGTCCAGGAGGCTCTGCTGAAAATCCTGGCCCACCTGGACACCTTCCAGGGCCGAAGCCACTTCCTCACCTGGGCGCAGAAAATCGCCGTGCGCGAGGCGCTGACCATGCTGCGCCGCAAAGCCTGGCAGGATGTGGCCCTGGAGGACCTGCAGCCGCCGGAGACCGACAGCAACGACTGGACCCCGCGGGCGCTGGCCGCGCCCCACGCCCATCCGGAGCGGCGCGCCGAGCAAAACGAGGTCATGGCCCTGGTCATGCGCCTCATTCAGGAGGCGCTGACCCCAAGGCAACGCCGGGCCTTGATGGCCGTCGCGGTGCAGGGGATGCCGCTGGCCGAGGTGGCCCGCCGAATGAACACCAACCGCAACGCGCTTTACAAACTGCTCCACGACGCGCGTCGGCGGCTCAAAGCGGCCCTGGAAGCCCAGGGGCTCTCGCCGGAAGACCTGTTGGCCGTGTTTCAGGAGGCCGGCGAGGGTGATTAGGCGCCCGCGCGGCGCGCGGGTAAGGAATGTCGCCCGCGTCGCTTCTAAATAAAGTACGCGCATTGGGCGCGTTGTGGCCGGAAGGAGGCACGCATGGGTGAACGAAAGCCCAACATCTTAGGCCCCCGGCAAATCGAGCAACTGCTCGACAAGGTGGCCCGTACGCTGCCCCAAGAACTCACCTGCGACGAATGCCTGGCAGAACTGGACCGCTTTGCCGAGATGACCTTGCTGGGACAACCGGCCGAGAAAGCCATGCCCCTGGTGGCGCAGCACCTGGCCATGTGTCGCGATTGTCGGGAGGAATTCGAGGCGCTGTTGCGCGCGCTGCGCGCCATGCAGGCAGAAGAAGCCCCCGACGCGTAGCGCGCGGGCACCCGCGAACGCGAAACGCCCCCGGACGAGACGGCTGTCGTCGCCTTGCCGGGGGCGTTGTCTGTTTTGGGAGCCGGGGCCACGCGGGCTCACGCCTCCTCTTGGGCGGGGCCGAAGACCAGCCCGCAGGTGCGCTGCAGCAGGTCGGCCACTCCTTCGGCGTGGGCAGGGGCATAGGCGGGCGCGGCCCGAATGCCGCCCAGCGCCTCCAGCCGCGCTTCGAGCAGGTCGCGCGTCTCGTCCAGCAGCAGGGGATGATGGAAGACATAGGCCAGCAGCGGCGCGGCTTCCCGATGCCGGTTCTGTTGAATCAGGGTCAGGGCCAGCCCGGCCAGGGTGTCGAGCATGTGCGGCACGGCGTTCATCGCCAGGGCCAGGTCCGCGGCGCGGCGGTAATGACGCCGCGCGGTTTCCAGATCGCCGGCGGCAGCGGCCACATGCCCCAGGTTGTTCTCCACGATGAGCACCCCCCGCCGCAGCCGGAGCCCGGCGAACAGTTCCCCGGCCTGTTGGTAGCAGGCGCGGGCCTCGTCCAGGTCGCCCTGGAGCCGCGCCACCTCGCCCAGGTTGACATACGCCCCGGCCATGAGGTGCGCGTCGCCCAAGGCTTCGCTGAGCCGCAGGCTCTCGCTGAAATGCTGCCGCGCGGCCGCGAATTTCTTTTCCATCAGGGCGACCACCCCCAAACGGTTGAGGGCTATCGCCATGCCCCGACGGTCCTGCAGCGCGCGGTAGAGCCGCAGGGCCTCTTCGAAGTGCCACCCGGCCATGGGGGGCAGATGCAGGGCCACATAGGTCAGCCCCAGGGCGATATAGACCTCGGCGCGGGCCGCGGGGTCGTC
>WGAK01000182.1 GCA_015494815.1 Anaerolineales bacterium
CCCATGCCCACGCCCGTGCCGCCGACACCCACGCCCGTGCCGACCCAGCCCCCGCCCACATCGCCGCCGGCAACGGGCGGCCATACGGTGCCGTCGGAGTATGTGCTGCGGGCCGGTGAGTTCCCCTATTGCATTGCCCGCCGCTTCAACATCCACCCCGAAGACTTGCTGGGCGCCAATGGCATCAGCCCGTTCCAATACTACTTCTCGCCGGGCACCCGCTTGCGCATCCCGCAGAACGCGCGGCCCTTCACCGCGTTTGCCCCGCGTGCGCTGCAGCCCCATCCCACGACCTACACCGTACACGGCTCGGGCGAAACCATCTACAGCATTGCTTGCAAGTTCGGCGATGTGTGGCCCGAAGACATTGCCGCGGCCAACGGCCTGCCCGTGAGCGAGCAGCCGCTGGCACCGGGCACGGTCCTGCACATCCCCTGAAGCCTGGACGCGGCGGGCCCTCGCCCGGCCCGCCGCCCGCCTCGCCCGGAGGAGACCATGCCACCACTGCCCGTCCAACGCTCCCAAGTGCTCTTCCAGGGCCGGGTGTTTCGGGTGCGCCGCGACTGGGTGCGCACGCCTGACGGCCGCACCGTGACCTGGGATATCGTCGAGCATCACGGCGCGGTGACCATCGTACCCGTGGACGCCCAGGGTCAGGTGTGGTTCGTGCGCCAATATCGCCATGCGGTGGGGGAAACCATCCTGGAGTTCCCGGCCGGCACCCTGGAGCCGGGGGAAGAGCCTCTGGCCTGCGCGCAGCGCGAACTGGCCGAAGAAATCGGCCGCGCCGCGGCCCACTGGCGGCGGCTGGGCACCTTCTACCTGGCCCCCGGTTATTCCACCGAGCAGATGACCGTCTTTTTGGCCCGCGACCTGCGCCCGGCCCAGGGGCAGTTGGATGCGGACGAGATTTTGCGGCCCGAGCGGTACCCGTTGGCCCAGGTGGACGCCTGGATACGCGCCGGGCACCTGCGCGATGCCAAGACGCTGGCGGCCTGGTTGTTGGCCCGGCCTTACCTTTCATCCTGATACCCCTCGAGGCAGGCCATGAGCATCCATTTTGGCACCGACGGCTGGCGCGCCGTCATCTCGGAAACTTTCACCTTTCACAACCTGCGGCTGGTGGCCCAGGCCATTGCCGACGCGTTGAACGGCCACGACGCCACGCCCAAGGCCGTGGTGGTCGGGTTCGACACGCGCTTTCTCTCCGACCGCTACGCGCGCGAGGTCGCTCGGGTGCTGGCCGCCAACGGCTATCAGGTCTGGCTGACCCGCGCCGACGAGCCCACGCCGGTGGTGTCCTACGCGGTCAAGGCGCAGGGCGCGCGCGCGGGGGTGATGATTACCGCCTCGCACAACCCGCCGCGCTACAACGGCGTGAAACTCAAGGCCGCATACGGCGGCCCCGCGCCCAAGTCCCTCACCCGGCAAGTCGAGGCCGCGCTGGTGGACAACGAGCGCCGGGCCCGCGGCCCCAACCTCATGGACTACGACCGGGCCCTGGCCGAGGAGCGCATTCGGCGCTTCGACCCGCTGCCGGCCTACGAAGCCCACATCGCCACGCTGTTGGACCTGGACACCCTGGCCGACGCGGCTTTGCGCGTGGTGGTGGATGCCATGTACGGCTCGGGCCGGGGGGTGTTCCCGCATTTGCTGCGCGGCACGCGCGTCGAGGTGCACGAGATTCGGGCCGAACTCAACCCCGGCTTTGGCGGCGTGCATCCCGAGCCTATCCCGCGGCACTTGCACGCGCTGTTCGCGGCCCTGGCCCACGGCATGGGCCAGGTCGGGCTGGCCACCGACGGCGACGCGGACCGCATCGGCGCGGTGGACGAGAAAGGCCGTTTCGTGGACCCGCATCGCATTTTCGCCCTGGCCGTGGATTACCTGGCCGGCCGGCGTGGCTGGCGCGGGGCGGTGGTGCGCACGGTGTCCACCACGCGCATGATTGACCGGCTGGCCCGGCAGTACGACCTGCTCGTGCACGAAACGCCGGTGGGCTTCGACCACATCGCGGCGCACATGCTGCGCGAGCCCGTGTTGATGGGCGGCGAAGAGTCGGGCGGCATGTCCATCTTGGGGCACATCCCCGAGGGCGATGGCATTTTGATGGGCCTGCTGCTGCTCGAGATGATGGCTGCCCAGGGCGCGGCCTTAGCCGATTTGGTGGACGACTTGCTGCAGCGGGTGGGCCCGGCGCATTATCGGCGGGTGGACTTGCGCCTGCGGCGGGCCGTGGACAAGGCCGCGGTGACCCGCGCCCTGGCCGATGACGCGCCCGCGTCCATCGGCGGCCAGTCGGTGGTGGAAGTCAACACCCGCGACGGTTGCAAATACCTGTTGGCCGACGATTCCTGGCTGCTCATTCGCCCTTCGGGCACCGAGCCGGTGTTGCGCGTGTATGCCGAAGCGCGCGATCCGGGCATGTTGGACGCGCTGCTGGCCCACGGCCGCGCGGTGGCCGAAAGCCTGCTGTGACCCCGTTGGCCGGGCGCGCGCGGGCCACGCGGCGCAGCCGCGCCGCGCCCGGAGGGCGTCCCCCAAACCCTGGAGGCGAGTATGCGCGCCGTTTATCTGACCGCACACGGCGGCCCCGAGGTGTTGCAATACGGCGAGTTGCCCGACCCGCAGCCGGGGCCGGGGCAGGTGCGGGTGCGCCTGCATTACGCGGCCCTCAATCATCTGGACCTGTGGGTGCGCCGCGGCTGGCCGGGGTTGCGGCTGACCTACCCCCACATTTTGGGCGCGGACGGCGCGGGGGTGGTGGATGCGGTAGGCCCCGGCGTGGATGCCGCCTGGGTTGGGCGGCGGGTGGTGCTCAACCCCAACATCGGCTGCGGCCGCTGCGCGTATTGCCTGGCCGGGCAAGACAACCGCTGCGACCACTGGCAGTTGTTGGGCGAAACCCGCGCCGGCACCTACGCCGACTTCGTGGTGGTGCCCGAACGCAATGTGTGGCCCGTGCCCGACGGCTTCGACCTGGCCCAGGCCGCGGCCGCCGCGCTGGTGTTCCAGACCGCCTGGCACTCGCTCATCACCCGCGGCGGGCTGCGGCCGGGGGAGTGGGTGCTGGTGGTGGGCGCGTCGGGTGGAGTGAACACGGCCAGCATTCAGATTGCCAAACGGGCCGGCGCACGGGTCATCGTCGTCGGCTCCAACGCCCGCAAACTGGCGCTGGCGCGCGACCTGGGCGCGGACTTCGGCATTGACCGCTCGCAAACCCCCCGCTGGCACCGCGAGGTGCTGCGCCTGACCAACGGCCGCGGCGTGGATGTGGTGGTGGACAATGTGGGCACCACCTTCCCGTTGAGTTTCAAGGCCGCGTGCAAGGGTGGGCGCATCCTCACCGTGGGCAATACCGGCGGCCCGGTGTTCGAGATTGACAACCGCTACATCTTCGGCAAGCATCTGAGCATTCTGGGCTCCACCATGTCGCCCCAAACCGATTTTCGCACGGTGATGGACCTGGTCTTCGCCGGGCACCTGCGCGCGGTGGTGGACCGGGTCTTCCCGCTGGCCGAGGCCCGGGCCGCGCATGCGTATCTGGAAGCCGGCCAGCAGTTGGGCAAGGTGGTGCTGCGCATCGCGGCTCAGGCCTGAAGCCCGGCGTGCACGGAGGTCATCATGAGTGATTTGCCCAAAACCGCGTCGGTGGTCGTCGTGGGCGGTGGCGTGATGGGCGTGAGCACCGCGTATCACCTGGCCCGTCGCGGTGTGCGTGATGTGGTGCTGTTGGAGCGCGACACCTTTCTGGGGCACGGCGCCACGGGGCGCTGCGCAGGGGGTGTGCGCTATCAGTTCGCCACCGAAATTAACATTCGCCTGTCGTTGGTGTCGTTGCCCATGATTGAGCGTTTCGAGGACGAAACCGGCGTCTCGCCCCAATATCGGCCCATTGGCTATTTGTTCGTGCTGACGCGGCCCCAGGATGTCGAGGCCTTTCGCCGGAATGTCGCGCTGCAGCGCCGGCTGGGCGTGTCCACCGAATGGCTGGATGGCGACGAAGTGCGGCGGCGGTTGCCTTTCATGCGCTTCGACGACGCGCTCGCCGGTACCTTCCACGCCAAAGACGGCCTGGCCGACCCGCACAGCATCGTGCAGGGGTACGCACGCCGCGCCCGCGACCTGGGCGCGCGCATCGTCACCGACGCGCCGGTCACGGGCATTGTGGTCCAGGGTGGCCGGGTGCGCGCGGTGGAGACGCCCCGGGGGCGCATCGCCACGCCCGTGGTGGTCAACGCGGCCGGGCCCTGGGCCGGGGAGGTGGCCCGCCTGGCCGGGGTGAACCTGCCCATTACGCCGGTGCGGCGGCAGTGGCTGACCACCACGCCTTTGCCCGAGTTGCCGCGCGACTTCCCCTTTGTCATTGACTTTGCCCAGGCGCTGTATTTCCACCCCGAAGGCGAGGGCGTGCTCACCGGCATGTCCAATCCCAACGAAAAGCCTGGCTTCAACCAGCAGGTGGACCCCGAGTGGGAACTGGTGCACATGGAAGCCGCCATGCAGCGCCTGCCGCTGCTGGAGCGAGCCGGGGTGATGAGCCGGGTGGCCGGGCTGTACGAGAACACGCCCGACGCGCATCCCATCTTCGGCCCCACCGAAGTGGAAGGTTTCCATGTGGTGGCGGGCTTTTCGGGCCACGGCTTCATGCACGGCCCGGTGGCCGGGTTGTTGATGGCCGAGATTTTGCTGGACGGCCGGGCCCACACCGTGGATGTGAGCATGCTCGACGCGGCCCGCTTCCGCGAGGGGCGCTTGATTCGCGAATACAACGTGGTGTGAATGGGAATGCGGCGCGTGGGCCGGCGCGCGCCGCTTTTAACCACCAGGAGGCGCGTCTCGCACGCGCCTCCTTTGGCCTGAGCCGGGCTTGCGGGGCCAGGCACCGCGTTACGAGCGGCCCAAGAACGCCAGCCCCGCGAATCGGGCCTCGGCCCCCAAATCTTCCTCGATGCGCAACAATTGGTTGTATTTGGCCGTGCGGTCCGAGCGGGCGGGCGCGCCGGTCTTGATTTGGCCCATGTTCCAGGCCACGGCCAGGTCCGCGATGGTGGTGTCTTCGGTCTCGCCCGAACGATGTGAGGTCACCGTGCCCCAGCCGTGGCGCTGGCACAGCGCGACCGCGTCGTAGGTTTCGCTCAGCGTGCCGATTTGGTTGACCTTGACCAGCAAGGCGTTGGCCACGCCCATTTCCATCGCCCGCTGCACCCGCTCGGGGTTGGTCACCAGCAGGTCATCGCCCACCAACTGGACGCGTGCGCCCAGGGCCTCGGTCAGCAGGCGCCAGCCTTCCCAATCGTCCTCGGCCAGGCCGTCTTCCAGCGACACGATGGGGTAGTGCTCCACCCAGCGGGACCAGAATTCTACCATCTCGGCCGCGGTGAGGTGGCGGCCTTCTTTGCGCAGGTGATAGCGCCCGGTTTCGGGGTCGTACAGTTCCGACGCCGCGGGGTCCAGGGCAATGGATACCTGGTCGCCGGGCTTGAGGCCCGCTTTGACGATGGCCTCCAGAATGACCTCCACGGCTTCTTCGTTGGCCTTGAGCGGAGGCGCGAAACCGCCTTCGTCGCCCACCAGGGTGATGTAGCCCCGCGCCTTGAGCACATCCTTGAGCGCGTGGTAAATCTCCGCGCCCCAGCGCAGGGCCTCGGCGAAGGTAGGCGCGGCCCAGGGCATGACCATGAACTCCTGCATGTCCACGCCCTGCCAGCCCGTGTGCGCGCCGCCGTTGAGGATGTTCATCATGGGCGTGGGCAGCACATGCGCGTTGGGCCCGCCCAGATAGCGATAGAGGGGCAGACCCACGGCCTGGGCCGCGGCTTTGGCGACGGCCAGGCTGACGCCCAAGATGGCGTTGGCCCCCAGGCGGCCTTTGTTGGGCGTACCGTCCAGGCCCACCAGCAGGTCGTCCAGTTCCCGCTGGCGGGTGGCGTCGAAGCCCAGCACGGCCTCCGCGATGGGCCCGCGCACATGGGCCACGGCCTGCAGCACGCCCTTGCCGCGATAGCGCTGGGGGTCGCGGTCGCGCAGTTCCACAGCCTCGTGCACGCCCGTCGAAGCGCCCGAAGGCACCGCGGCCCGGCCCACATGGCCGGTGTCCAGCCGCACCTCGACCTCGACGGTGGGGTTGCCCCGGGAGTCCAGAATCTCCCGGGCGTGGACGCTTTCGATGTACGGAGCCATTGGGTCGCCTCCTGGGATAGAAGATGCAAAAACCGGGTGGACGGTACGGCCCACCCGGTGGGGTTTCACGGTTGAATCTCGCCGTTGAGGGCCTGCTGCGCCCAGTCCAGGAAGCGCTGGTCCCACAGCAGCACCGACGCGTAAATCTGCTCTTGCCCCACATAGATGGGCCGCACATCCAGTTCCAGCAGGTCCTTGGGCGCCGAATAGAAGATGATGTCGTCGGTGCTCATGTGCTGGGCCAGGCAGAAGAACTTGCTCAGGTCCTCGGGCGTGAGGTCGGTGATGAGGTCGTTGCGGATGTTGTAGAAGTAGGTGACCAGTTCGGGTACCTGTGGCAGAATGGACGGGCTGAGCAACTTCTGCAAGACGGCCTTGGCCACCACGGTCTGGCGCTCGATGCGGCCCAGGTCGCCCACATCTTTGCGAATGCGCGCGAAGAGCACGGCATCGTGGCCGTCCAAGGTTTGGTAGCCGGGCTTGAAGTGGGCGTCGTTGTCGGGGTCGTCAATCTCGGCGGGGATGTAGATGGTGATGCCGCCGATGGCGTTGATGAAATTGTCCACCAGCAGGCCGCCGATGGCCGCGTAATGCTCGGTGGTGACGCCGAAATTTTGGGCCAGCACCTGGGCCACCAGCACCGCGCCGTCGCCCCGCTGCGCCTGCGCGTTCATGAAGGGGCTGCCCACCAGATTGACCGAAGCCAGTTTGACCGGCGACCCGTAGCCCGTGCGTTCCACGAAGTCGGGCGGCAGTTCCACCAGCAAATCCCGCGGGAAGGGCACCACCCGTACCTCGGGCTTGACGAAGTCCACCACCACTACCCGCACGATGTCGGAGTTCTCTTGCGGGCCGAAGCGGCCGCCCACCACCAACACGCGCATTTGCGGCGGCCCGCCGCACAGAGGCTCGGGGGTCGGGGTGGGGGTGACACTGGGCGTGGCCG
>WGAK01000183.1 GCA_015494815.1 Anaerolineales bacterium
GCGCACCATCGGCCTGCGCCATTACGATGTGCAACTCATCGGCGGCGCGAACCTGCACCAGGGCAAGGCCGTGGAGATGAAGACCGGCGAAGGCAAGACCCTGGTGGCCACGCTGCCGCTGTATCTCAACGCGTTGACCCTCAACCCCGAGTGGGTCGCCAAGGCCCGCGCCCGCTGGGGCGACGACCCCGATCGCTGGGAGTTTCGCCCTCTGGACGGCGTGCCCGTGGGCAAGGGCGTGCACCTGGCCACGGTCAACGACTACCTGGCCCGCCGGGACGCGCGCTGGATGGCCCCCATCTACCACCTGCTGGGCCTGAGCGTAGGCGTGCTGCAAATGGCCGCCCGCACCGAGCACGGCAAAAAGGCTTTCGTGGTGGACCTGGAGCGCCGCTCGCCCCAGGAGGACCAGGACCAGTTGCGTATGGTGCCCCGCCGCGAGGCCTACAACGCGGACATCACCTACGGCACCAGCCAGGAGTTCGGCTTCGACTACCTGCGCGACAACATGGCCTACAAGCCCGAAGACCAGGTGCAGCGCGGGCATCACTATGTCATCATTGACGAAGTGGACAACGTGCTCATTGACGAAGCCCGCACGCCCCTCATCATCTCGGGCCCGGCCAGCGAGGATGTGGGCGAATACCAGCGCTTCGCGGAGGTGGTGCGCCACCTCAAGGCCGACGAAGACGTGGACATCAACGAAAAGGACCGCTCGGTGGTGCTCACCCCCGCGGGTGAGGCCAAGGTCGAAGAGATGCTGGGCGAACCCCTGCGGGACCCCAGCCGCCCCGAGGACTTGACCCCGCGGCAGGAGCAATTGTGGGGCTACCTGGAGCAGGCCCTGCAGGCCCAGTTCCTCTACAAGCGCAACAAAGATTACATCGTACAGGCCGGCAAGGTCATCATCGTGGACGAAAACACGGGCCGCCTGATGCCCGGCCGGCGCTGGTCCCACGGCCTGCATCAGGCCATCGAGGCCAAAGAGCGGGTGCAGGTGCAGCCCGAGAACATGACCTACGCCACCATCACGCTGCAAAACTTCTTCCGCATGTACGAGAAACTGGCGGGCATGAGCGGCACGGTGGTGACCGAGGCCGAAGAGTTCGATACCATCTACAACCTGGATGTGCTGGCCCTGCCCACCAACCTGGAATACCAGGCCACCGGCCCCACCGCGCCCTACATCGCCCTGGAAGATGTGGACGAAGAGGGCTACAAATACACCTACTACGCCCGCCGCGACGACCCCGAACGTCGGCCCATCTTCTGGAAGCGCAAGGACTACCCCGATGTCATCTACCGCACCGAGGAAGCCAAGTTCCGGGCCGTGGTGTGGGAGATTCTGCGCTTCTACATCCAGGGCCGGCCGGTGCTGGTGGGCACCACTTCGGTGGAACTGTCGGAGCGCCTGGGCGCGCGGCTGGCGCAGGCGCCGTTGCGCAAACTGGTGCAAATCATGCTGGTGCGCGATGCTTTCCTGGCCCAGGAGGGCCGCGAGGAAGGGCGCATGTACCCCGAACTGGCGCCCCTCTACCGCCCCCTGGAGCAGGTGAGCGACCACGACATTCGCAAGTTGGCCCGCGGGCTGGGCGTCAACCTGCGGCCCGAGGCCCCCGAGAACCTGGAACGCCTGCGCGACCTGCTGCTGCCCACCCCCACCGAGCAACGCCGTTGGGACTACGCCCGGGTGCGGCTGACCGAGGCCCTGCGCAAGGGCATCCCCCATGCGGTGCTCAACGCGCGCAAGCATGCGGAAGAGGGCCAAATCATCGCCCGCGCGGGTGAATTCGGCGCGGTCACCATCGCCACCAACATGGCCGGCCGCGGTGTGGACATCAAACTGGGCGGCGAACTGCCCGAAGACATCATCAGCAGCGTCAACCGGGTGCTGGCCCGCGCCGGACATCCCGACCCCTACAACCTGCGCATGGATGAACGCTACGAGGCCCTGCGCCAGGTGCCGCCCACCGACTACGGCATTTACGAAGACGATGTGCTGGCCTTCATGGACTACATCGAGAACATGCACCGGGTGCGGGAACTGGGCGGCTTGCATGTCATCGGCTCGGTGCGGCACGAATCCCGGCGTATTGACAACCAGTTGCGGGGCCGGGCCGGGCGCCAGGGCGACCCGGGCTCGTCGCGCTTCTTCCTCTCGCTGCAAGACGAACTGGTGCGCCTCTTCGGCGGCGACCAGTTGGACGGCATCATGCGCCGTTTCCAGGTGGACGACCTGTACCCCCTGGAGCACCCCCTGGTCAACCGCATCATCGAGCAGGCCCAGACCCGCGTCGAAGGCTACAACTTCGACCGCCGCAAGCACATCCTCGAATACGACGATGTGCTCAACATCCAGCGCCAGAAGATTTACGACCAGCGCAACCGCATTCTGCGCAAGGCCGACCTGAACGAGGACATGGCCCGCCTGCTGCGCGAGGAGGTGACCGAACGCCTGCAGCGGGCCGCGGAAGAGGGTCAGGACCCCTGGCAGTTGCTGGCCTACCTGGAGGGCATCCAGCCGCCCGTGGAGTTGCAGGGCTGGCTCTTCCCCACCTTCACCCACGCGCACCTGCTGCGCGCGCTGCTGCCCGCGGCTCGCCAGGGCCGCGCCGCGCTGCAAGACGCGCTGGCCACCCAGGCCCGGGCCGCGCTGGAACACGAGCACGCGGTGCTGGAGCAGGCCGCCCGCGAGGTGGTCGCGGACATGCCCGCCCGCCTGCAGGCCGAAATCGAAGACCGCCTGGACAACCTGGACATCTTCCTCGAGGGCCTGACCTTAGGCGAAACGCAGCCCTCGCCGCGGCAGGTGCAGGTCGAGTTGCAGACCATCCTGCGCCTGCCCCTGCGCCTGAGCCCCGAGGTCGCGCGACAGTTGCTGGACGACCCCGAGGCCCTGCGCGAGCCGCTGCGCCAGCAAATCGAGACCGCGCTGCACAATCTCTACGCCCGCCGCCTGGAACTCAGCCTGCAGCGCATCGTGGGCAGCCGTGACCTGAGCATTACCGTGGACTGGGAGCAGGACGCGGAGGCCATCACCCAGGCGGTGGCGCAGCAGGTGCAGGACTTCTTGCGCCAACGCTTGGAGCGCACCCTGGACGGGGTGCGCCGCGACCTGCCCGCGCTGGTGGAGCGCCACTGGCCCACCGACCCCCAGGCCGCGCCCCCGCCCGAGGTAGCGCAGGCCTTTCCCGAAGGGCCGTGGCGCGACCCTCTGGGCCAGGCCGTGCTGCGCATCCTGGCCGCGCTGGAAATCACCCGGCGCAAGGAGTTCGACGCCAAGCACCAACTGCGCGAGCGGGTGGTGCGCCGCCTGACCTTCATCCACCTGGTGGCCCAAGACCTGGACCCCGCGGACCCCGCCACCGCGGACGCGGTGTTGCACCACCTGGACCAGGCCCGCCAGGCGCTGGAATGGGCCGTGGGCTGGGAAGAGTTCTACCGCCTGCAAGGGGCCACCTTGGACCAGTTGCAGCCCAAGGCGCGCGCCGGGCTGCGCCAGGCCCTGGGCGCGGCCGTCTTCGACCGCTGGGCGAACACGCCTTTGGGCCAACTGCCCGCGGACATGCGGCCCCAGGTCGCGCACGCGATGGGCCGCCTGGTGCAAACCGAGAACTACCGCCTGCTGCTGCTGTCCATCTTCAACAGCGAGTGGGCCGAGTACCTGACCGAGATGGAAGCCCTGCGGACCTCGGTGGGCCTGGAGGCCTACGCGCAGCGGGACCCGCTGGTGCAGTACAAACGCAAGGCCTTCGAGTTGTACGACCGCCTGCTGCGGCGGATGCGCGCCCGGGCCATCGAGAGCATGTTCCGCTACCGCACCCAGGCGGGCCGCATCCAGACCACGGGCGAGGCCAAAATCGCGGGGCTCACCCTGAGCCTGCCCCAGGGCCTGAAAGCCGGCCAGCCCGGCGGCGGGGTGGTGCGCAAGCCCGCGGCGGCCAAGGCCAAGACCAAGGGCAAGGGGAAAAAGGCCGCGGCCCGCCGCGAGCCCGCGCTAGCCGGGGCCGAATCCGAGGCCAGGCCGCGCGGCAAGAAGGCCCGCCGCAGACGCAAGAAGAAGAAATAAGCCGGGGAGGGGAGCGGTGCCCCGTTTGGCCGTGCTGGGCCCGTTGTGGCGCGAATATCTGCTACCCTACGAAGGCCGCGCGCAGGCGGGCCAGCCAGGCCTTGGGGAAGTCGGGGGCCAGGCGGGCCACCAGGCCCAGGTCCGGTTCCCACAAGGCCGCGCCCACCGCGGCATACAATCCCGGCCCGCCGGGCACATCCAGCACCGCGCGGCCTTCGTAGGGTAGCAGATATTCGCGCCACAACGGGCCCAGCACGGCCAAACGGGGCACCGCTCCCCTCCCCGGCTTATTTCTTCTTCTTGCGTCTGCGGCGGGCCTTCTTGCCGCGCGGCC
>WGAK01000184.1 GCA_015494815.1 Anaerolineales bacterium
CCCAGGACTTCGTGCGCGAGCACGGGGTCGGGCCGGTTCCGACGCATCTGCAAGACAGCCACCGGGATGGCAAGGCCCTGGGCCACGGCCAGGGCTACCGTTACCCCCACGATGAGCCGGGCCACTTCGTGCGGCAGGTCTATCGCCCCCCGCAGGCCCAGGCCGCGCGCTTCTACACGCCCTCGGACCAGGGCTACGAGCAGACCATCGCCCGCCGCCTGCGGCAATGGTGGGGCGACGCCCCCGCGCCCGACGATGCGCGGCCCGAGGAGCCCGACGCGCGCGTCTGACTTACGCATCGCGGCAGCCTTCGCGGCGGGCGGCCTTGTAGTACGGGTCCGCGTACACGGCCACCGAATTCTCGATGAACATGAACAGCAGCACGCCCGCCAGCGCCTCGTACACGAAGCCCTCGGTGGCCGTGAAGAAGGCCAGCAAGAACGCGCTCAGGCCGCCCAGGATGAAGAGGGCTTTGAGCCCTCGCAGGGGCCGCTCCGTGGCCAAAGGCACCAGGCGCATCCACATCCACAGGGCCAGGCCCGTGAACAGCCAGCGCCAATAGGGGTTGAGGCCGGGGGAACGGCTCACTAACAGGGCCAGCGACACCAGCGCGGCCCATAAGCCGGCTGCCCAGTGCAAGGAGCGGAAGAACGAGGCTCGGCGTTGCATGGAGCACCTCCTGAGGGGCGCGGCCGGGGCCTCGCGGGGCCTCAGCCGCGGCGTTGGGCAGGCGTGGTCGGCCGCGCGCCTTGCCCTTCGGGCGTGGGTTCAGCCTCTTCGTCCTCTTCGGGTTCGGCTTTGACGCCGAAACTCTCTTCCCACGGGTAAAGGGTGTAGGGCTTGTCGTAGAAGTAGGCTTCCAGAATGCGGCGCGCCACGGGCGCGGCAAAATTTCCGCCTGAGCCCGCGTACTCCAGCACCACCACCACCGCGATATCGGGCCGGTCGGGGTCCTGGTTGTCGGTAAAGGCCACGAACCAGGCGTGGGGCTCCACCCCGGGTTGAGTCTCCGCGGTGCCCGTCTTGCCGTAGGTGGGGATGGGCCAGTTGGGGAACACATGGTGCGCGGTGCCGTCGGGGTGATGCACCACCTGGTACATGCCCTCACGCAGCGCGGCCAGGGTCTCGGGCGAGATGGGCAGGGTGCCCTGGGCGTCGGGCTGGAACTGCACCACGGCCTGCCCGTTGGCGTCCTCGGCGCGCTCGACCAGTTGCGGGCGGTAGAGGGTGCCGCCGTTGCCGATGGCCGCGACCAGGCGGGCCACCTGCAGGGGCGTGACCAACACATCGCCCTGGCCAATGGCCTGATTGACCGCATCGAAGGCCGATTCGGGCAGGGGGATGAAGCCGGCTTCTTCGTCAATCTCGATGCCCGTGGGTTGGCCCAGCCCGAAGCCGACGGCCATGTCGTGCACCGCGGCGGTTTGGCCCGCGTTGTACATGGCCAGGCCCAGGTGCCAGAAGAAAGGATTGCACGAACGCCGTAGCCCGCCGATGATGTTCAACGGCCCGCTGGGAGGCAGGTCGTATTTCAGGGTCCAGTCCGTGAGGGTCACGCCCTGCAATTCGGTGAATTCATAGCCGCAGTCGTAAATGTACTCCAGGTCCACCGTGTGGGTTTCCAACGCCGCGGCCATGGTGACCAGTTTGAACACCGACCCCGGCGGATATTGCCCCTGGGTGGCGCGGTTGAGCAGCGGGTTGGCGGGATTTTGGAAGATGTTTTGCAACTCGGCCTGGCTGTTGTAATTGTTGGGCTCGAACGCGTTGGGGTTGAACCCCGGCCGGGAGCACATGGCCAGTACCCGGCCCGTGTCGCGCTCCAGCACCACCGCGGCCCCGGCCGCGAAGTCCTTGATGGCGAAGCAGGTCCACGACTGCAAGGGCTGGTCGAGGGTGGTGTACAGCGTACCCGGCAGGCCGGGTTCGTTTTGGCCCAGGGTCGCCACCACCTCTTGCGTGGCGGGGTCCAGCACTTGCAGCACACCACCGCTATGGCCGCGCAGGATGTCTTCCCCCCACTGCTCCAGGCCGGCCCGGCCCACGCGCGCGCCGATGGAATAGCCGCGGCGGCGGTAAGCATCCACCTCCTCGGGCTGGATGGGGCTGACATATCCCACGGTGTGGGCCGTGTCCGCGTCCCAGTAGTAGTGCCGGCCGGTGTACGATTGGACGATGACGCCGCCGAAACTCAGCAGCGCGTCGTACCAGGGGGCCAGGCGCTCCGCGGGCTGCTCGTCCACCGCGATGTACCACTCGGGCTGGGCGTAGGCGTACAGTTGGGCAATCTCTTCGGCCCGGCGTCCGGTGATGCGGGCCAGCAAGTCGAGCAGGCGACCTTCGCTTTCGGGGTCAATTTGCCCGGGCACCAGGCCGATGGCGTAGCCGTCGGTGACCGTGGCCAACACCGCGCCGTTGCGGTCCAGAATGTCCCCGCGCTGGGGCTGCAGCACTTCCAGGCGCAGGCGGCGGCCCCCGGCCAGTTCGGGCAGCAGCATGGCCGGGTCCCATTGCACCCGCCAGGTGCCGCCTTCCAGGTGCAGGTTCATGGCCGTTTCGCGGCTGAGGGTGCCGAAGATGACGGTCTCGTAGGTGATGCGATAGCGCACCTGGGCCTGCTCGCCCTGCACCAGCGCGGAGAGGATGTCGAAGTCCACCTGCTGCGTGGTGGTCTCGACCAGCACATGGCGCATGTAATCCGCGAAGGCTTCGGGCGTGAGCGCGTCCTGACTGACCCGGGTGAGCATGGCGTACAGCGCGGGGTAGTCTTCGGCGGCCCAGGCCCCCAAAAACGCGGCCGTGACA
>WGAK01000185.1 GCA_015494815.1 Anaerolineales bacterium
AGGCGTTTGAGTTGCCGGGCCACGGGGTCGGTGAGGCTCAGGCGTTGCAATTGCGTGGCCAGGGCCTGGAACTGGGGCGGGGTCAGGGCCATGAGGTTGTGGTCCAGGCCACGCATCAAATACACGCCCTGCTGCAGTGCGGGGCGAAAGCGGGCCGGGATGATGAGGCGCCCGTGGCCGTCCAAAGTGTGGACATACTGGCCCAAGAACATTTGTTCGCCTACCCCATTAAAGGCGGGAACGCCGGAGGTCTTCCGGCGCCCCATTTTGCACCATTTCGCGCCAATTTCTCCCAAAGTATACCTTAAGCCACCCTGAGAGGCAAGCATCCAGCCCCCATTGCCGCGGACACAAGGCAAAGTTTTAAGATTATTCCCCCTTAGCGCCGCGCAAATGCGCACCTCGACCGCGCAGGGCCGGTTCGGAGCGGCTCGGGGCCCCAGGTCGTGGGCACACGCGGGAACGAAAAAAGCCGCTTCGACACCGAAGCGGCCCGATGGTAGCGTGCGCGGCCGGGTTCAGGCCCGTAGCGGCAGACCCACCTCGCGCGCGGCGTCGGTGAGCGCGTCCAGCGCGTAATCCACATCCTTCTCGTCGTGGGCCGCGGTCACGGTGGCCCGCAGGCGGTCTTGCCCCTCGGGTACGGCCGGGGCGGTCACGGGCAGGATGAACAGGCCGCGCGCCATGACCGCGCGGGTCAGGCGCATCGCCAGGTCCAGGCCCGGCGCCATGATGGGCACCACGGGCGTCTCGCTGCGCAGGATGTCGAACCCTCGCTCGCGCAGGCCCCGCAAGAAACGCCGGGTGTTGGCCTGCAATTTTTCCACCCGCCAAGTCTCCTCCTGCAGCAGGCGCAAACCTTCCAGGGCCACGGCAGCCACCACAGGCGACATGGCACCGGTGAAGATGTAGCCCCGGGCACGATGGCGAATGGCGTGGATAATCCATTGGGCAGCCGCGATATATCCGCCCATGCTGGGGATGGCCTTGCTCAGGGTGCCCATTTTGATGTCAATGACGCCGGGCATGCCGAAGTGCTCTTCGATGCCCCGCCCGGTTTTGCCCAGCACGCCCACCGAATGGGCTTCGTCCACCATGAGCCAGGCGTCGTACTTGCGGGCTAAGTCCACCACCCGGGGCAGGTCCAGGATGTCGCCGTCCATGCTGAAGACCGCGTCGGCGATGATGAGTTTGCCGGCCTCGGGCGGAACGCTGCGCAGGCGTCGCTCCAGCATGTCCAGGTCGCCGTGCCGATAACGCAGCAATTTGGCGCCCGACATGATGGCGCCGTCAATCAGGCTGGCGTGGTTGTACTTGTCGGAGATGATGTAATCACCCCGGCCCACCAGCGACGCGATGGTGCTCACATTGGTCACATAGCCCGTGGGGAACACCATCGCGGCCTCGGTGCCTTTGAACGCGGCCAGGGCTTCCTCCAGTTCCAGGTGGATGGGCAGCGTGCCCGACAGGGTGCGGGAGCCGTGCCCGCCCGTGCCGTAACGCTCGGCGGCCTCACACGCGGCTTTGGCCAGGCGGGGGTGCCCGATGAGCCCCAGATAACTGTAGGTAGCCATCATCAACATACGACGACCGCCCACGGTCACCCACGCGCCCTGGGTTTGGTCGTCCACCAAAACATGAAAGATGTAGCGCCCGCTCTCCTTGAGGCTGTAGACCCAGGCGTTGTGCTCCTGCAGGCGGCGGGTGATGGGGTCGTTGGGGTTCCGTGGCGGCATCTTTTTCCTCCTCGGTGAAAGGGACTCCGCAGGCTCCATTGTACTCGCTTTTGAGGCTAAAAGTGCGCGTTTGCGGGCGGTTTGCGCCTAAAAAGTGCATGGAAAAGCACGAGCCTTCATCTTCTCAAACGAGGAGATACCCCTCATATGCACACGCCCAGGTCCGGCAGGGCCGAACCTGGGCGTGCATTTCCACGGGGAAACGGTGGGCCTCAGACGATTTCCAGTTCCTTGAGTTTCTCTTCGGGCACCACGCCGTTGACCCAACCGCGGGCCTCGTAGTACTCGGCCAGCATCTGGTCCAACTCGGCCACATGGCCCTTGGACGCGGCGTGTTGCGACGGCTCTTCCACGAAGCGCTTGGGCAGGTAGTCGGAGCCCTCGCGGAAGCCCACCAGGTTGTTGTAGTAGCGCTCCAGGTTGTAGACGCGCTCACCCACCTTGAGCATTTCTTCGCTGGTGTAGTTCAGGCCGGTCATGCCGTTCCACAGGTCGGTGTAGTCGTCCATGTCCATGGCGAAGGCCGAGAACTTGCACAGGTCCAGCGAGTCGGAGACCGCGTGCACATCCTGGAAGATTTTGACCAGTTGGCCCTTGCCCTTCCAGGCCAGGGGGTCGCTCTTGGTGGCCTCGCGGATGTGGATGGGCATGATGTTGAGTTCCGACGCGGGGGTGTAGGCCCGCAGGTGGCAGGCGCCCCGGTTGGAAGTGGCGTAGGCGATGCCCATGCCCTTGAGGCCGCGCGGGTCATACGCGGGGATGGCCTGGCCCTTGACGGTCATGGCCGCGTCGGGCACGCCCAGGGCCTTGGCCGCGCGCTCGGTACCTTCGGCCAGGATGTCGCCCACGCCCTGGCGATAGGCGACCTTCTCGTACAGGGCAATCTGGCCCTGCCAGTCGCCCCACTTCAGGCCCTCGCCTTCGGGGGCCTTGCCCCGCTCGGTGGCCTCCATGTACATGGCCAGCACATTGCCGCCCTCGATGGTGTCCATGCCCAGGTCGTTGCTCATGTCAATGAGTTTGACCACCGCGTCCAGGTAGCCCACGCCGCACATGGGGCCAAAGGCCCAGGCCGACTCGTACTCCACGCTTTCCATCTCCAGGCCGGCGAAGGGGCTGCCTTCGGGCAGGCGCACCTTCTTCTTGCAGGCCACGGGGCAGGCGTGGCAGGTGGGGTC
>WGAK01000186.1 GCA_015494815.1 Anaerolineales bacterium
AGATGTGTATAAGAGACAGGGTCTTGGGGGAAGGGCTCCGCGGGCGGACCCGCGGCGGAGTCGGGGGCCTCGGGCGCCTCCTGGCCCAGGAGCAGGGCTTGCACCCGCGGCAGTTGGCGCAGGGTGGCGCGCAGGGCCACCAGGTCGCGCGGCTGCGCGGAGCCCGCGGCAATGCGGTTGGTCAGGCGCTCCAGGTCGGCCAGGGGTTTGAGCGCGGCCCGCACTTCCGCGCGCAGCAGCCCGTGCCGAAAGAAGAAGTCCACCCCGTCCAGGCGGCGGCGAATGCGGGCCACATCCACCAGGGGCTGCTGCACCCACTGCCGGATGAGCCGCCGGCCCATGGGCGTGACCGTGCGGTCCAGCACGCCCAGCAGCGAACCCTCCACCCGGCCCTCGCGCAGGGTCTCGGTCAATTCCAGGCCGCGGCGGGTGGCCGCGTCCAGGGCCATGAAGTCCTGCAGGCTGTAGGTGTGCAGCCGGGTCAGCAGAGGCAAGACATCCCGGCGGGTTTCTTGCAAATATTGCACGATGGCCCCGGCCGCGCGTCCGGCCAGGGGCTTGCCTTGCAGGCCGAAGCCCTCCAGCCGGGCCACCTGGAAGTGGGCCTTGAGCGCGTCCTGGGCGCGGTTGGGCTCGAAACGCCAGCCCGGCCACGGCATGGGGTGCCCCGGCGTGTCGGGGGGCAGGGTCTGGTCTTCGGGGTGCAGCACTTCCGCGGGCCGCAAGCGGAGCAGTTCCGCCCGCACCAGATGCGCGATGTCGGGCCCGCGCAACTCGGTGGCCGCGAATTCGCCCGTGGTCACATCCGCGTACGCGATGCCGGCCCGCTCGCCCTGGAGCACCACCGCGGCCAGGTAGTTGTTGGCGTCGCCGGGCAGCAATTCGGGCTCCAACACCGTGCCGGGGGTGACCACCCGCACCACCTTGCGGGGCATGAGCCCGCGCACGGGCTGTTCGCCGATTTGCTCCGCGATGGCCACCCGGTAGCCCTTCTCGATGAGCCGGGCCAGGTAAGTGTCCACCGCGTGGTAGGGCACCCCGGCCATGGGCACCCGCACGCCCTTGGCCACATTGCGCGAAGTCAGCACCAGGTCCAGTTCGCGGCTGACGACTTCCGCGTCCTCGTCGAAGGTTTCGTAGAAGTCGCCCAGGCGGAAGAACAGAATGGCGTCGGGGTATTGGCGCTTGAGTTCCAGATATTGGCGGCGAACGGGGGTCACGCCGTCGGCGCTGCGTTTGGGCATGGGCTTCCCTCGGGGCCGGGGCGGCGACCCGCCCGGCAGGTGTTTTGTATTGTACCAAGACGCGGTACAATGCGGAATGTAAGCACCCTCGGCCCCGCGGGTTTCCCCGGGGCCTGGCCCGGAGCCCGACCATGACCCTGGACCCGACCCAGCCCATCGGCTATATCGTCAGCGGCAGCCTGCAAGGCGGCCTGGAAGCCCGGCTGAGCATCCCCGCGGTGCATCTGCAAGAGGGCGCGTTCGTGGTGGCCAAGGTGCCGCCCGGTGAGCACGAGCCGGGCTGGCAGTTCTACGGCCTGGTGACCGACCTGCGCCTGGCCGCGTCGGACGAACGCTTTGCGGACGAACAGGTGGCCCAGCGTTTCGGCGGCGCGCTGGCCGCGCTGCTCTACGGTCAGACCCTCTACACCACCTTGCTGTTCGTGCCGCACCTGATGCTGGAAGTGCCGCCCGAGGGCCCCGAAGCCGCGGCGGCCTGGTGGGCGGCCATCGAAAACGGCCAACGCGCCCGCCCGCGGCCCATGCCCGTCAAGACCATCCCGCCGCACCACACCCGGGTGTATCTGGCCACCCAGGGCGATGTGGACGAAATTTTCGGCAAAGCCGACGCGGAAGGGCGTTTCTTCGAGGTGGGCGCCACCCGCGAGCAGGGCTACGCGGTGCGCCTGGACCTGGAACGCTTCATCCGCCGGCCTTCGGGGGTGTTCGGGGCCACGGGCGCGGGCAAGTCGTTCCTGGTGCGCTTGCTGCTGGCCGGGCTCATCCACTATGGCCGGGCCGCGGTGCTCATCTACGACATGCACAACGAATACGGCTTCGACAGCGAAGACCCCGAGAAGAAGACCCGGGTCATCGGCCTGAAGACCAAGTTCCCCGCCCGGGTGCGGGTGGTGGCCCTGGGCCGCGGCGCGCTCATCCACGGCAACAAGCCCCCCGACTATCACCTCGAGATTGCCATGCACGACATCGAGCCCGCGGACATCCTGCTGCTGCGCCAGACCCTGGACCTGACCGACACCGCGGCCCTGGTGCTCGACATGGCCCGCAAGCAGTGGCGACGCCACTGGTTCCAGCGGTTCACCGCGCTGGAGCCGGGCAAGACCGAGGTCATCGTGGACGACAAAGGCCGCGAACGCCGGGTACCCACGCCCGACAGCGTCGAGGGCTGGGCCCGCGAACATAACATCCACGAGCAATCCGCGCTGGCCCTGCACCGCCGTTTGCGCCAGTTGCGCGACCGGGATTATGTGGTCGAAACCCCCGCGGACGACACCTTAGCCGCCATCATCCAGGACATGGAGCACGGCCGCGCGGTGGTGCTGTCCTTCGGCGAGTACGAGACCGAACTGGATTACCTCTTCGTCAGCAACCTGCTCACCCGCCTGATTCGCGAGCACTGGGTGCGGCGCACCAATGCCTATCGCAGCGGCCAGGCCGACGAGCCCCGCCCCCTGGTGGTGGTGGTCGAAGAAGCGCACAAACTCCTCAGCCCCGAAGTGGCGGGCCAGACCACCTTCAACATCCTGGCCCGCGAGATGCGCAAGTATTATGTGACGCTGCTCATCGTAGACCAGCGGCCGTCGCAGATTGACGACGAGGTGATGTCGCAGTTGGGCACCCGCATCGCCGGCTGGCTGGGGGATGAGCACGACATTCGGGCCGTGCTGGCCGGTTTGTCGGGCCGGGAGACCTTGCGCGGGCTGCTCTCGCGGCTGCAACTGGGCGAAGAAGTGCTCATTGCGGGCTTTGGCGTGCCCATGCCCATCGTGGTGCGCACCCGGCGTTACGACGACGCGTTTTGGCGGGCCCTGCTGGGCGACGCCGGGACCGCGGCCCGCTCGGAAGACGACCTGCTGGCCGACCTGGGCTATTGAGGAGCCGGGCATGAGTTTCTTGCGCAAGGCTTTTCGTAAAGACGAAGAGGTGCCGCCGCCTATCCAACGCCGTCCCCCCGCGGCGGAGGCGCGCGGCCCCACGGCCCCACCCGCAACGCCACCGCCGGCGGCCGAGCCTGCACCCGCGCCTCCGCCGGTGACCGCGCCCCCGCCTCCGGCCGACCGTCCCGCGGGCACCTCCACCCTGGCCGCGGGGGTGACGGGGCAGGGCACGCTGACGGGACGGGGCACGGTGCGCGTCGAGGGCGTGTGGCAGGGCGAAGTGCGCCTCGACGGCACCCTGGTGGTGGCTCCCGGCGGGCGGGTCGAAGGCCCCGCCATCGTGGCCCGCCGGGTGGTGGTCGAGGGCCTGCTGCGCGGGCCCGTGCAGGCCGAGTATGTGGAAATCGGCGCCACGGGGCGGGTGTGGGGCGATGTGGTCACCACCGCGTTCGTCACCCGCGAGGGCGCGTTCTTGCGCGGCCAGGTGCGCATGGAAGAGCGCCTGGACCTGCCGCTGACCGCCGCCGAGCCGCCGCCCGCGCCGGCGGACGATGCGCCTGCGCCCGCGGATACGGCGCCGGCCCCCGCGGAGCCGGTTCCCCCGCCCGAGGAGGGGCCATGAGCCCCACCGCCGCGCCGATTTTGGTGACCGGCGCGCACCGCTCGGGCACCACCTGGGTGGGCCGCATCCTGGCCGCCAGCGGCCGGGTGGTGTACATCAACGAGCCTCTCAACCGGGACCACCGCCCCGGCGTGTTCGCGGCCGCGGTGCCTTTTTGGTATTTTTACCTGCACGACGGCAACGCAGGGCCCTATCGGGCCGCCTTTCAGCAGACCCTGGCCTTGCGCTATGGGTGGACGCGCGAGTTGCGGGCCGTGCGTTCGCCTCGAGACCTGGCCCGCATGGTGCGCGACGGCCTGCGCTGGAACTGGGGGCGGCTTTTGAGGCGACGGCCCTTGCTCAAGGACCCTTTCGCGCTGCCCTCGGTGCCCTGGTTCGTGCGTCGTTTGGGCGTGCGTGCGGTGGTGCTGGTGCGTCATCCGGCTGCGGTGGCCGCCAGTTGGCTGCGCCTGGGCTGGGTGGTGCACCCCCGGCAGTTGTTGGCGCAGCCCGCGCTGCTGGCCCAACTGAACCCGGCCGAGGTGCGCAGCCTGGAAGCCGCGGCCGCGACCGACGACCGCCTCGCCTGGGCCGCCGCGGTGTGGCGCGCGCTGTACGCCCGAGTGCTGACCTACCGCGACCTGGCCGCGGTGCACACGGTGCGGCACGAAGACCTGGCCCGCGCGCCCCAGCGCGCGTTCGCGGCGCTGTACGCGCACCTGGGCCTGCCTTTCGACGCGCGCGCGCGGCGGGCCGTGGTCCGCAGCACCCAGGGCCGGGCCGCGCACACCGACCCGCGGCGACCCCACGCCACCGCATTGGACAGCCGCGCGGTGGTGCGGGCCTGGCAGCGCGCCTTCACCCCCGAGCAGGTGGCGCGGCTGCGGGCCCTGACCGCGCCCGTGGCCGACCACTTCTACACCCCCGCGGACTGGGAGATGCCCCATGCGCACCTGGTGGAACCGGCTGCTGCGCCGCGATGACCCGACCGACTGGGCGTGCTGGCTGGCGGCCTGGCGCTTGTGGCTGGTGGCCGGGCTGCTGGGCGCGACGCTGGCCGCGGCGCTGTACCGTGTGGCGCCCCCGCCGCCCCGGGCCCGGGCTGAGGTGGTGGTGGACCACGACCTGGAGGCCGCCCTGCCGAGCGGCACCGACCGCCAACTCTTCTACTACCTGAGCCGGGAGAACAAAAAACTCGAGGCCGTGGCCTGGGCCGATGATGTGCTGGCGCCCGTGGCCGAGGCATTGGGGGCTTCCCCCGCGGCGCTGCGGAGCGGGGGGCCGCTGGTGCTGCGACAGGAAAAAGACGGCCTCTGGCACTTTTGGGTCACCGCGCGACCGGCCGCCCGGGCCCAGACGGTGGCCGCCCTGTGGGCCCGGGCTTTCACCGACGCGGCCCAGGCCGCGATTGCCGCGGCCCGGCAGGCCCAGGGCTATCGGGGGCAGCACCAGGCCCTGGCGCGCACGCTGGCCGAAACCCGCTTCTTGTGCGCGCATCTGGAACAGGTGCAGGCCGAGTTGGACGCCTGGCCCCCGCCGCCCGACATGACGCCCTGGCAGGCCTGGGCCCTGTGGGAGCGCCTGGCCTGGCTGCACGGCGGCGTGGGCGACCTGCCCCCCTGGCCCGCGGAGCCGCGCGCGGGGGAGGATGTGCTGCGCGCGGCCCAAGCCCTGGCCGAGGCGCGAGCCGCGGCCTGTCCGCAGCGCCTGGCCGCGCTGCAGGCCGACCTGGACGCGCTGGCCCAGGCCTGGGCCGAGGCGGACCGCGCGGCCCGCGGGCTGTCGCCTTACCTGAGCGTGACGCCCACCCAAATCCAGGCCGCGGGCCTGCCCGTGGCCCCCGCGGTGGGGCCGGGCACCTACATGGTGGCAGGCGCGCTGCTGGCCTGGGCCGTGCTGGGCCTGGGGCTGCTCTTCCGGGGAGGAAGCGAGCCATGCGCATGAGCCCGCGCGCGGACCGCGTGGCCCGGGCCCTGTGGGCGCTGACCCTGCTCACCTTGCCGGTGACCAGTTTTCGGTACTACCCGGCCCTGTTCGGCAGTGGCACCTCCAAACCCCTGGCGTTCGTCCCCGCGGTGGCCTACGGGGTGTGGGTGCTGGCGACCCAACGCGCGGCCGTGTTCTCGCGGCTGCGGCGGGCGCTGCCCAGCGCGTTGCCGGTCTGGCTGCTGGCCGCGCTGCTGAGCACGGCCTGGGCCCTGACCGCACCGCCGCCCCCCCTGGCGGGCTATACCCTGCTCGCGCGCGCGCTGCGCGCCTGGGTGAGTTGGGCCGTGGGGCTGGCCTTCTTGCTGGCCGCGGTGCTGGCCCACCGCACGCGCGCGGATGTGGACTTCAGCGTGCGGGTGCTGTTCGCGGGCTTTGGCGTGGCCGGCGCGTGGGCCACGCTGCAACTCACGGCCTTGCTGTTCGATGTCCCCCCACAGGCGACCATGCAGCAGGCGCAGGCGTGGTTTTCGCTGCGCCCCTGGAACCAGGCCCGGGTGCAGGGGTTGGCCTACGAGCCGTCGTGGTTCGCGGACCAGTTGGCCGTGCTATACGGCGCGTGGCTGGCCGCGGGCTGGTTGAGCGGCTACACGCGACCCTGGAAGCGCCGGGCCGTGCTCGCGGGCTTGACCTTGTGGGCCGCGGCGCTGCTGGTGTGGACTTACTCCCGCAGTGGCGCCCTGGTGGCCGCGGCCGCGGCCGTGGGGGTGGGCGTTCCCGCGCTGCTGCGGGCCTGGCGCCGCGGGCGCGCGCGGGCCTGGGGGCGGGGGCTGGCCCTGGCCGGGGTGGCCCTGGCCCTGCTGGGGGGCCTGTTCGTCGCGGCCGCGCAGCGCAGCGATTACTTCCGGGTGCTCTTTCGGCTGCAGCCCGGGCAATCGCCGGTGGATTATGTGGTGCAGGCCCGGGCCGGGGCGCGGTTGGCCTATGCTACCGCGGCCTGGGCGGTGTTTGAGGAACACCCCTGGTTGGGCGTCGGCCTGGGCGGCAGCGGCTTCTATCTGTACGACCGCCTGCCCGAATGGGCGCGCACCGAGTTGCGGGATGTGGCCTACGCGCTCAGCCCCGAGCATCGGCCGGTGCTCAACCCCAAGAGCCTGTATCCGCGGCTGCTGGCCGAAACGGGGGTCGTGGGCCTGGTCGCGTTTGGGGCCTTTGGGTTGGCCGTGGCCGCGCGGGCGCTGCGCCTGGCCGCGGCATCCACCCGCCGGGAGCGTTTCGTGGGGCTGGCCGGCTTGTGGCTGCTGGTGGCCATGAGCGTCCGTTGGACGACGCAAGACGCGCTGTCGCTGCCCACTTTCTGGCTGGTGGCGGGCATGGTGCTGGGGCATGAGGCCGCGGCGCCGGCCCCGGCGGAGCCGGTTCCCCCGGACCCTACGGCGTAAGACCCAGATAGCGCAGGGCGTATTCGGCGTCCGCGTAGTGGGGTCGCAGTTCCAGGGCCTGGCGAAAGGCCTCAGCGGCTTTGTCGGTGTCGCCCAGACGCACATACAGCCAGCCTTGCCACAGCCAGGCCTCTTCGGAGTTGGGGGTGATTTGGAAGGCGTAGTCCAGCAGGGCCTGAAGTTTGTCCAGTTGCCAACTGTGGAAGTAGGCGAAGAAGGGGCCGAACTGATAGCGCAGCATACGCTGGGGCAGGCCCAGGTCGAAAGCGCGGTCATACGCCTGGGCCGCGCGGTCCCATTTCTCGAAGTAGACCCAGTTGGTGCCCAGGTTGAACCAGGCGAAGGCGTTGGAGGGCTCGGCCTCGGTTTCGCGTTGGGCCTGTTCCAACGCGGCCTGCCGGTTGAAGTCGGTGTCCCAGTGGGGGCCGAAAAGGCGTTGCACCGCCTGCTGCCGCGCGGGGGGATACACCACGATGTAGACCCGGTTGAAGGCCTGCCATTCGGCGTCGAGTTGCGCGTAAGGCACCGCGCGGTCGGGCCCGCGGAAAGAGTCCTGCACGGTGAAGACCTGACGGGCGTCGTCGTAGCCGGTGACGAAGAGATAGTGCCCGGCCCAACGGTCGTCGCCCGGCCAGTAGGCCTGGTCCAGTTCCATGCCCGTTTCAATCATCACGGGGTAGCCCGCGGCCAGGAAAGTCTTGAGGGTGGTGAGGGTGCCGCCCACCCGGAACTCGGCCCACAAGTCGGGTACCTGTTCCTGCACGAAGGTGACCAGTTCTTCGACATTGACATTGCGGTCCTTGGGATTGGGCTTGACCACCGCGGCGATGTCGTCCTGGGTACCCTGCCAGCCCCACCAGGTCAGGTAAAAGGTCAGGGTTGCGGGGCCGCAGTTGTTGACCTTTTGCTGCTCCCAGCGAGGCATAGGGGGCAGTTGGGCCTGGGGCGGCAGCGGGGTGGCCGTGGCCGCGCGGGGGGATACACCACGATGTAGACCCGGTTGAAGGCCTGCCATTCGGCGTCGAGTTGCGCGTAAGGCACCGCGCGGTCGGGCCCGCGGAAAGAGTCCTGCACGG
>WGAK01000187.1 GCA_015494815.1 Anaerolineales bacterium
TCGGCTTTGCGGCGCTACATAGAAAGCATGAAGAAAGCTAAGCAAGGCGAAAAAGAAATGTACCAAATGATGGGGAAAGCGTTAAGTGAGCTCTTCCCCGCAAATGGTACCGATGTTGTGGCTGTAGATTGTTCACAGTTCAGAGCAGTATGTCGTTTATACCCTGAATTGGCGCGTAAGGGACGTGTGCAAGATATTTACGGAGCACAATGGCGGTGTATAGGCAAGGTTATTGATAAAATTCCCAACGGTGGTCTGGTGGATTTACTAGAAGGCTTACCTATCAGTTACTTTGCAGGAGAGCAATTTTCATCTGTAATACAAGCTTTCAATAATGAGTTCGTTGGTGTAAACTTCAATAATGCTAAAGTTGAAGGCCCCGCTTTGGTTCTTGCTACAATGGCTATTTTCGCCTGATTAAGCCGCCCAACCCTGCGTCCAGCGGACGCGGCTGCGCCGCGCGCGAACGTGGGCGGAATTTCGGGCCGAGGTCATGCGCCAGCGATGGGGGTAGGACGGCGCCGCCGCGCCGCTGAGGCTGTCGTTAGCAAGGGATTCTCAATAAAATCTTCCCCCTACTTCATCGTTTTTGGTATATAATAACAATATGAACAAGAATCGTCCCCCTACATTTACAGACATCAAGGCTTTTCCTATAGAGGCCATCGCTGAGATTTGTCATCGGTATCACGTGCGCTCCTTGCGGGTTTTTGGGTCGGTGGCTCGTGGCACGGCGAAAAGGAGCAGCGATGTGGATGTGTTGGTAGAGTTTGCGGAGCCGGCGAGTTTGTTGGACCTTGTCCGTCTGCAGCGGGAATTGTCCGAAGTATTGGGGCAGCCGGTAGATTTGATAACGGAGAAGGCACTTAGCCCCTATATTCGCCCGCAAGTGGTGTCAGAAGCGCAGGTGGTGTATGAGCGTGCATGAGGACAGGGTGTATCTAAGGCATATTTTGGATGCGATTGAGCGGATAGAGCACAGATGACTTTTTATGTGCTGAAAGAGACCGCGAATAAAAGTATAGGGGTGTTCGCTACTCGCAAAATCAAGAAAGGTGAACGCCTTTTCCACATTGACTTGAGAGGATTGCCTGCCTACTCCCTGGAAGAACTGGAATACCATCCAGAGGGTGACCATGCGGACTATGTGGGTCACGGGAAATATGTGATCAACTGCTCTCCTGCCTCCTTTCTTAACCATTCGTGCGAGCCAAATTGCTATTGTAAGATGAAGTCTATCGCGGTGAAGGACATCTATGCCGCCAGGGACATTGAGCCCGGCGAAGAGTTGACTATTGACTATGCGGCTACAGCCGTGGACCAATTCGCTGGGCAAGGCTTTTGGGTGTTGGATTGCAAATGTGGGAGTGCGAATTGTCGCGGGAGAGTGAGTGGCGACTTTTTCGAGTTGCCTGAAGAATTGCAAAGGCGATATTACCCCAATCTTCCGCCTTCAATCAAGCGCAAGTATCGGGCCCGTTTTCGCGCTCTTTTCAAGGAATAGCAAGGCGAGGCCGCCCACCCCCACCTTCCGCAAACGCGGCCTTGCCGCACGCGAACGTCGGCGGCAAATTCGGGCCAAGGCCACACGCCAGCCGAGGCCGTTGGACGGCGACGCCGCGCCGCCTCCGTCCTCGCCATCCGCACGCCGCCCCTGTGTGCGCGCCCGGCCACGGCCATTTGTACGTGCAACGCTCGATACGCCTCCCCGGCCCGCGGCACCTCGTAGCCCGAGAACCCCAGACCCTCCACCACTTGCTCGAAAGCCCCCTGGCCCACCCAGGGACCTCCCGGCAGCGCAGGCTCTTCGAAGCAACGCGACGCACCAACGAGGCCACGGCCCACACTCCCGGGCCGTGGCCTCCAACAAGGCTATGGCAACGAGGGGCTACGCCTCGGGCGACGCGTACTGGGCCCGCAGCACCTTTTTGTCAATCTTGCCCACGCTGGTCTTGGGCAGGCTCTCGACGAACACGAAGCGGTCGGGGATGGCGTAGCGGGTGATGGCGCCCTCTTCGACATACTTGGCCAGGTGCTCCCGCAGGGCTTCGGCCGTGAGTTGCGCGCCGGCTCGCGGCACCACCACGGCCAAAGGCCGCTCGTCCCATTTGGGGTCGGGCACGCCGATGACCGCGGCCTCGTCCACATCGGGGTGCAGGCTGAGCAGGTTCTCCAGTTCCAGGGACGAAATCCACTCGCCGCCGCTCTTGATGACATCCTTGAGCCGGTCCACGATTTGCACATAGCCGTGCTCGTCCATCACGGCCACATCGCCGGTGTGCAGCCAGCCGTCCCGCCACAACTGCTCCGACTTCTCGGGGTCTTTGTAATACCCCGGCGTGAGCCAGGGCGTGCGCACCACAATCTCGCCCTTTTCCTGACCGTCGCGAGCCACATCCTCGCCCTTCTCGTTGACCACCCGCAGTTTGACCAGGGGGATGGGCACGCCGGTCTTGATGAGGTACGCCAGTTTGCGGTCCTCGTCCCAGTCGGCCATGTAGGGCTTGAGGAAGGCCAGGGTGAGAATGGGCGCGGTCTCGGACATGCCGTAGCCCGCGTACACCTTGATGCCTAAGGCCCGGGCCCGCTCGGCCAGGCCGCGGGTGAGCCGCGCGCCGCCGATGACCACGGTCCAGTGGCTCAGGTCCAGCCCCTTGACCGCGTCCGCGCCCACAATCATCTGCAAGATGGTCGGCACGCAGTGGCTGAAGGTCACCCTGTGGCCCACGATGAGTTTGAGCAGCATGGCCGGCTCATAACGGCCCGGATACACCTGCTTGACGCCCAGCATGGTCATCAGATAGGGCACCCCCCAGGCGTGCACATGGAAGAGGGGCGTGAGGGGCATATAAACCGTGTATTTGTCCACCCGATAGTCGCTGAAACCAAAAAGCGCGGCCGCACCGGCCAGGGTGTGCAGCACCAACTGCCGATGGCTGAAGAACACACCCTTGGGCTTGCCCGTCGTGCCCGTGGTGTAGGCCATGGTGGCCTGGGTGGTCTCGGGGAAATCGGGCAGTTCGGGCAACGGCTGCACGCCGTGAATCCAGGTCTCGTACTCCATCCGGGCCAGGGGGTGGTCCGGGGCCTGGTCTTTGTCGGTGATGACGATGTAATGGCGCACGGTGCTCAGATGGGGGGCCAGCCGTTCCACCAGCGGCAAGAAGTCTTCGTGGAAAATCAGCACCTCGTCTTCCGCGTGCAGAATGGTATAGCCGATGTCGGCCGGGGCCAGACGGGGGTTGATGGTGTGCAGCACATACCCCGCGCCGGGGATGCCGAAGTACATTTCCAGATAGCGGTGGCTGTCCCACTCGATGACGCCTACCTTCGCGCCGGGCTCCAGGCCCAAGGCTTGCAGCGCCGCGGCCAGGCGCAACACCCGCTGATACATGTCCGCGTAGGTGTATTCCACCTGGTCCCGATACACGATTTTCTGCTCAGGGTACCATTCGACACCGTGCTCCAACAGGCGTTTGAGCAACAACGGGTAATCATACACGGGCATGGCACGACCTCCTGTCAATGGGGGACCGAAACGGAAAACGCACCCCCGGCCCACGCCGAAGGTGCTTTCATTTTAGCAGAATTTGCCCGTCTGGAAAAGCAACATTTTTTCCGGCCGGGGGAAATCCACAGAGCGCGCGCGTTTCGCCCGCCAAGCGCGGCGATTTGGCATCTCAGGGGGCTACGGGCGTCGGCGACGGGCTCGGCCCCCACAGCGCCTCCAGCCGCTGCGCCCACCCCGGCGGCAAGGCGCGGCCTCGCCACGGCCGAGGCCCCGGTGGCCGTCTGCCGATGGGGCCCAGGCGTAACTCGCACTGCACATACACATCGGCCCCCGCGCCGCCGAAGCACAGGTCGAAGCCCGGCCCGCCGATGAGCACATCGTCGCCATCGCCGCCAAACAGCACATCCAGGCTGCTACCGGCCACAAGGCAATCGTCGCCGGCCAGGCCGTCCAGCCAGTCCGAGGCCGCGGTGCCCAAAATCAGGTCGTTGCCGTTGGTGCCCGTGCCGCCCAACACGATGGTGTGCACGGTGATGCCGCCGCACGCGTCGGGCTTGAGTTGCTCGGGGCTGACGCGTAGAGGCCCCACATCGTCGGCGCGCGAGCCCGCCACGGTCAACGCGGCGGCCCTGGCCGGGCCCAACAGGCCCAGCATCAACAGCGCGCCGATCAGCCACCCCCGGCGCCGGCTGCGTCCGCGACTACGCCAGCGTCGCATCCGTGCCTTCCTCCGGGGCGGTCGTTTCGTCCGCGGCAGCCGCGGCCTCGACGGGAGCCGCGTCCGCGGTCACGGTCGGAGGCGCGGGCCAGGGCTCGCGGTACCCGTACACCGCGTCGGGCAGGCGCACCAGCAAGTGCAGCGCGGCGTCGGTGCGAACGAGCAGCACGGGCTCGTCCCACTGGTCGGCCAGGCGCAGCACGGCCTCGGGTGAGGCCGAGGTCCAGCGTGACGCCACCGCATCCAGCCACGGGCCGGGCTGCACCTCCACCCCACGGCCCCCGGCCCAGGCCCGGAAGTACACCTCGGGCCACCGGGGGCGCGCCCAGGCCAGCCCGGCCTGCAACGCGACGAGCACCACCAGGCCCAGCCCGCTCAGCCCCAGGCCCCACACGCGCCAGCGCGCCACTGGCGCTTCCCAGGGGCCCAGGCCCATCTGCCGCGGCACCTGCACGGTGCGCTCCAGCACACCCTCCCAACGCGGGGCCGCGAGGTCGCCGTCCTCGTCAGGGCTCGCGGGGCTGCGCTGCAATACATACAGCCCCGGTGCCTCGCGGCGAAAGGCCAACGCGCTGTCCGCGGTGGTTTCCCACGGCTGCCCGGCCAACTGCCCGGCCCAGTGGGCGGTCACTCCTACCCGCAGGGTGTAACGCCGGGCCGGCGGCAACGCGCGCTCGCGCTGGCGCAACAAACGCTCGACCTGGTCCAGGTCCAGGGCGCCCGTCAATTCCACATGCCCGCCCTGGCCGCGCGTGGTCGCCAAATCCCAGGTGCGGTACCAGCCGTAGTCGTCCTCGATGCGCACCCACAGGCGGGCCTGGCTGCGCAGGTCCGTCGCGGGGGCGTCAGTGTTCAGGCGGGCCGTGAAGGTCACCGTGACCTGCGGCGTGACTTCGCGATACAGCGGCGCGCCCCAGGGTAAGCGCTCGTCCTCGGCCAAAGTGGCGGGGACGGGCGCGGTGTACATCCACGCGGCCTGCACCTGCCACGGCACGGGCTCGGTGACGGTCTCATAGCGGGGCGTTGCGTAAGCCCAGGCCGTCAGCGCCAGGCCCGCCAGCAAGGCTATCCAGGCGGCCAGGTGCAGCGGCTCGAACCAGGCCGCGGCCGCGTAGGCGCGTGGTCGCCAAACCGATGCCGTCATGGTCGTCGCTCCCGATGGCGGCGCCGCGGGCGGACGGGGGCGAACCACACCCACACCAGCAGGCCCGCCGACGCCGCCAGCAGCGGCGCCCGCCAGGCCCACAGCCAGCCGCCGAGGCGCGGTACTGCGAACCAGTAGCGTCCCACAATGGCCTCGGGGGTGGGATGGTCGGGGTCGGTATAGGCGTTGGCATCGCCCTGCAACACCAGGCGGCCCTGGGCATCGTAGCCCACGATGCGGTGGAAGATGGCATCCAGTCGCGAGCCCCGGTAGAGCACCGGCTGCCCCACCGCGTAGTGCGCGGCCCGCCGCACCACGACCAAATCGCCCCGCCGAAAGGCCGGGGTCATGCTATCGCTTTGCAGCACCACCAGGGCCACGGACCCACCCAGGGCGCGCGGCCAGAAGACCGCGGCCACGAGGCCGGCCAGCAATGCCCAACGCCAACCTTTCCAACACCGCCAGTGCCAGGGCCCCCACATCCCTATCGCCCCCCAAAGCCAGGCGCGGGGCCGCGGGTGCGCCCCGCGGCCCCCTCGCGCGCTCAGTCGGTCGCCACCACCCGCAGATATTGCACCGGATAGACATCCTGGTCGGGCGAGAAGTCGCAGGTCCAGGTGTTGCCGCCGCTGTTGGTGCAGGCGCTGCTCCAGGTCCATGAAGAGCCGTCCGCGGACAGCGCGGCATACACGCTGCCGCTGCCCGCGCTGGCATCCAGGTCAAAGGTCACCGCGTCAATCTTGGAGGGGTCCGAGGTCAGCAGCGTGTAATGGACATTGGAGACCGTGTAGCCGACCACCTGACCGTTCCCGTCCCCCGCGTGGGTGTTGGGAACCGTGTTGCTGGCCGCGAAGGCGTAGGCCAGCAGCATCAACAGCACAGCCGCCATGAGCAGCAAGGCCTTGCGACGCGCTCGCATACGACACCTCCTACACCGAAAAGATAGACTTTAGAACGGGATAATCACTCTACCCTGATTTGAGGAGATTTTGGTTCAAGTTTTAGCATAAAAGGATGCGGATGAAGGTAACGCGAACTTCGAAATCCCCCTCTGAATCTGACGACTTTTCTTAAAAAATCCTGGAATTAGGAAATCGCCGGGGCAGTCGCCAGCAGCCGCGCCCACTCCTCCCATGCTAAAGTTTCGGCCCGCCGACGCGGGTCCACGCCGGCGCGTTGCAACCACGCATCCACCGCGGCCTTATCCAGGCCCAGCCCCGCGGCCAACGCGTTGCGCAACTGCTTGCGTTTCTGCCCGAACGCGGCCCGCGCCACGCGCCAGAAGCGCGGCACCTGGTCCGCGGGCAAACGCGGCTGCTCCCGCGCGTCCACCCGCACCACGGCCGACTCGACTTTGGGCGGGGGCACGAAGGCCCGCGCGGGCAAGCGAAACAGCACCCGCGGCCGACCGTAAAGTTGGGTCTGCAAAGCCAGCAGGTTCATCCGTGGGGGGCGCGCGGTCATGCGCGCCGCGACCTCGCGCTGCACCAGCAGCACCATGCGCTGCGGCCGCGGCTCACCGCCCCACACATGGCGCAACACCGCGCCGGTGATGTAGTAAGGCAGGTTGGCGACCACCACGAACGGCCCCGGCCCCATCAGCGCGGCCAGGTCTTGCTGCAAGATGTCGCCAAACACCACCTGCACCTGGGGGTACCGCCGGGCCACGGCCTCCAGCGCGGGGGCCAGACGGGTATCCACCTCCACGGCCACCACCCGCCCGGCGCGCTGGGCCAGCCGCACGGTCAGGTCGCCCAGGCCGGGGCCGATTTCCAGCACCGTATCGCGCGGCGTCAGGTCGGCCGCGGCTGCAATGCGGTCCAACAGCGCAGGGCTGGCCAGAAAGTGCTGCCCCAGGCCCTTGCGCGGCTCCAGTCCATAATGCCGCAAACGCCGTCGCAGCGAGTCCATGTCGCCTCCAAGACGCGCCACGCGGGGCCTGGGGCCCCGCGTGCTGCTCGGTCGGGTTCAGCCCAACTCGGGCTCGATGACGCCGTAGGTTCCGTCCCGGCGCTTGTACAGCACATTGATTTGGCTGGTGCGGGCGTTGAAGAAGATGAAGAAGCAGTCGTGCCCCAACAACTCCATCTGCTCGATGGCCTCGGCCTCGTCCATCGGCACCAGTTCAAAGCGCTTGCGCCGCACGATGCGCGGGGCTTCGGCCTCTTCGGCCTCGGCCTCTTCCAGCGCCGCGGCCATCTCGGCCACGGCCTCCCGGTCGGGCCCGCGGCGAAAACGGCGCCCCTTGACCCGCTCGATGCGACGCTGCATTTTGTCCACGGCCGCGTCCAGGGCCGCGAAGATGTCGTCCGCCCGCTCTTCGGAGCGCAAAATCAGGCGCTTGGCCCGCAGGGTAACCTGCGCGGTAGCCCGCTCCAGCGCGTTGCGGGCCGACTCGTCGTAGCCCAAATCCACCCGAATGGACTGCGCCTGAGGGAAGTAGCGCAACAGCCGCTGGATTTTCTTGTCCGCGTAGTCGCGCAATCGTTCGGTGAGCAAAGAGCCTTCGCTCTTCTTCAGGTCGTCACGGAAGAACACTTCCACGGGGATTTCAGACATAAGCGACCTCCTATGGCGACGAAACTTGAGCCTGTGCAAATC
>WGAK01000188.1 GCA_015494815.1 Anaerolineales bacterium
CAGGACGAGATGCTGGTGCCCTTCCTGGCCGCGCGGCTCGACGCGTAACCCCTCTCAGGCGATGGGCGCGCCCAGTTCGCTGTCCGCGTCGGGCTGCAGCAGCACCACCCGCCCGTCGGACTGGATGGCGCCCAGCACCAGCACTTCGGAGTGAAAAGGGCCGATTTGCTTGGGCGGGAAGTTGGTCACCGCGACCACCAGTCGCCCCACCAGCACCGCGGGGTCGGGGTAGGTGCGGGGCAGTTGGGCCGAGGTCTTCTTCACCCCATACGGCCCGAAGTCAATCCACATTTTGTACGCGGGCTTGCGGGCCTCGGGGAACGGCTCCACCCGCACCACCCGGCCCACCCGCATGGCGACCCTGGCGAAATCGTCCCAGGTGATGGTGGGCTTCTCGCTTGGGGTCATGGGGACACCTCCGTAGGGCCGGCCGACGGCTCAGGAGGCAAACCCAACGCCTCCCGCAGCGCGCGATAGTCGGCCGGAGTGTTGATGTTCCAAAAGGCCCGCGCGGGGTCGAAGGCCGCCAGGTCCGCGGCGGGGAACACGCGCACCCGCAAGCCCCCAAACGCGGCCCGAATCGAGGCCCGCGGCCGGGCCAGCGCGGCCACGAAGGCCGGCCGCGCCCGTTCCACCCGGTACACCGCGTGCAGGGGCTGGATGTCATGCGCGTCTCGGGGCAGGGCGATGTCGTCGTGGGGATGCTGCAGCAAGTGGCGGGCCAGGTGATGCAGCAGGGGCCCACTGACGAAGGGCATGTCGCAGGCCACCGCGGCCAGCAAGGGCGTGGCCGCGTGGTGCAAAGCCGTGGCAATGCCGCCCAGCGGCCCCCGTTCGGGATAGCGGTCGGCCACCACCGGCGCGCCGGCCCAAGGGTAGGCATCCCCCGTGCGGGCCACCACCAGCACCGCGGCCGCGTAGGGCCGCAGGCGGCGCACCACCCGCTGCAGCAAACGCTCGGGCCCTAAGGGCAGCGCGGCTTTGTCGCGGCCCATGCGCCGGGAATGCCCACCGGCCAGCACGGCCACCGTCAAAGATGCGGCAGGGTTCATGACGGCATTGTACCAGGGTCGGGCCGCGGGGGCTCAGCCGCCTATCTTCTGCACCAGCGGATGCGAACGCATGTAGGCCGTGAGCACCTGGTAGAAGTATTCGGGGCCCTGAAAACGCACGAACAGCAGCGAATGTTCCCCGGCCCGCAGGTCAATCTCGTCGCCGGGCTGCAGGTTGAGGGGCTCCTGGCCGTCCACGCTGATGACCACCTCGTGGTCCACATGCGGCACCACGGTCACGGCCGAGCCCTCGGCCAGCACCACGGCCCGGTCCACCGACAGGTGCGGCGCGACGGGCACCAGCAAGATGTTGCGCAGTTCGGGCGGCAAGATGGGGCCGCCCGCGGCCAGCGCGTAGGCCGTGGAGCCCGTGGGCGTGGCCGCGATGAGGCCGTCGGCCACATAGTGGGTCAGCAGCAGACCGTCCACATACGCGCTCAGCCGCACCGGGCGCACCGCACGCCCGCGACAAATCACGGCCTCGTTGACCACATCCCAACGCTGTTGAGCCTGACCGTCCCGATAGAGGGTGACGGCCAGCATCATGCGGCGCTCCAGGCGATAGTCGCCGGCCAGCAGTCGCTCCAGGGCACGCCGCCACTGCCCCCGCTGCACCTCGATGAGGAAGCCAAAGCGCCCCAGGTTGATGCCCAGCACCGGCACGCCGCACGGCGCGGCCAGGTGCCCAGCCCGCAGCATGGTGCCGTCGCCGCCCAGGGCGATGAGCAAGTCGAAGTCCTCGCGGCACACCCGGGCCCGCAGCGCGGCGTCGTTCAACAAACCGGCCTCGGCCTGCACGCCGTGCCCGCGCAGGAACGCGCTCACCTGCCGGGCTTCGTCCAGCGCGTCGGGCACCTGAGGGTGGGCCATCACCACCACCCGGCGAAAGGCGGATGCAGCAGCCATAACGACCTCCTTCGGGGCTGCGCGCGGGCCCGGTCAGCCCACCAGGCCCAAAAATTCCAGGTGGACTTTGAGTTCGGGCAGCGCCACGCCGCGCACCCGCACCTGGACCGTACTGTTGAGGGGCACCTCGCCCCGGGCGTGCACCCGGGCCTCCAGCCCCAACGCGGGCAACACCACCGTCACCCACGGCGGGGTTTGCTCCACCACCACCCCTTCGCCCGTCCAGCCGGGGTTCTCGAGCAAATACACTAAGGTCCAATGACGCCGCGATTTGCGCTCGGCCAGGCGCACCTGCTGGCGCACGGCCTCGGCCATGCCCAGGCGCTCGACCAGCGCGTCCGCGTCCAGCCGCGGCGCGGCGAGCAGGTGGGCGCGCAACTGCTGGTGGGCCACCAGGTCCAGGTAGCGCCGCAACGGGCTGGTGACCTGCACGTACGCGTCCAGGCCCAGGCCGCTGTGGGGGCCGGGCTGGCTCTTGTACTCGCTGCGGAAGAAGGTGCGCCGCAGGGCGTACATCCCGGCCAGGCCGGCCCCCACAGCGGCCTGGGCCTGGACGCGTACGTGCAGGTCACCAGCCCGTTGCGGCGCTATTTGGACCTGGTGGCCC
>WGAK01000189.1 GCA_015494815.1 Anaerolineales bacterium
GGCGTGGCCGTCTCGAGGGGCTGCACCTCAACCGTGACCTCCACGGTTACCTCGATGACCTCGCCCATCTGCCCCAAGGTGCCGCCCGTACAGGTGAAGGGCTCCCAATCGCTCGACGAGAAACTCCCTTCCTGCCAGCGCTGCAGCATGGCGGCCAGGTCCTCGCCACGGCCCACGCACGAACCCGAGGGGGCATTCTGGCGCTGCTGTTCTTCCAGCATCTGGCGCTGCGCCTCGATTTCCTGGTCGCTCATGCCGCTGGCCTGCATCTGCTGCCGCATGTCGTCGGAGAACTGGATGCTCACCTCTACCGTCGCGACCTCGAACGCGCATTGCCCGTCGTCGGTAGGGCCCTGGATGTCAAACTGCGTGACCATATGCACCAACGGGCCGAAAATGTCCGTATCCAGCACATATTGGCCTGTGGCCGGCTGGCAGGTCTGCGCGGCTTCGATGAGGCACGCCAGGTCCTGGCCGCAATCCACGATGGACGGCGTGGGCGTCAGCGTGGCGGTGGGCACGACGGTCGGGGGTGGGGCCACGGTCGTAGCCGGAGCCGCGGTGGGAGTCGGCGTGGGCGATGCTCCGGGGAGAAAAACACAAGCCGTTGCGCCCATCAGCAGGAGCAACGGCATCATCCAAAATTGGGCTTTCATAACCCCTCTCCTTGTGGGTGGCAGGAGAACCTCGCTTTTATTATCACTATACTCCTTTTAATTTGCCCCTGCAAGATGAGCCCCGACAGGAAACCCCGGCCGCGGACGTGGCCCGAAATTCGGCGGCGGCCAGGCCGCAACGGACGGCCTCGTTCCTTCTCCGGGCTGGTACAATACTTATAGCCCCCTTCACGCGAGGAAGAGAACCATGCGCATCACGCTGCAAGTCAACGGCCACGAACACGCTCTGGAGGTCGCCCCGGGCGCCACCCTGTTGCAGGCGCTGCGGCACCTGGGCTATTACAGCGTCAAGCACGGCTGCGAGGATGGCTCGTGCGGCGCGTGCACGGTGTTGCTCGACGGCGAGCCGCGGCTGGCCTGCGTCACCCCCGCGGCTGCGGCCCAGGGCCACGCCATCACCACCACCGAGGCCATAGGCGAGCACCCCCAGCAGGGCTGGAAGGAAAGCCGCGGGCTGGACCCCATTCAGCAGGCTTTCGTGGTCACCGGCGCGATTCAGTGCGGCTATTGCACCCCCGCGTATGTGCTGGCCACCAGGGCGCTGCTGGAACGCAACCCCAACCCCAGCGAGGCGGAGATTCGCGACGCCTTAGGCGGCATTCTGTGCCGTTGCACGGGTTACAAGAAGGTGGTGGAAGCCGTGCATCTGGCCGCGGCCTGGCGCCGCGGTGAAGAGGTGGCCCTGCCGCCCGCGCCGCCCGTAGTGAGCGTGGAACCGGAACACGCCGCGGACCGGCCCGGCCCCGAGGTCGAGTCCCTTCCACCAAGCGCCGGTCCGGGCGTGGCCGTGCAGGCCCGCCCCGCGGTGGATGTGTTGCCCAAGATTGCCCCCGTCCCCCAGGCCGAGACTTTTCGGCGGGTGGGCAAGCCCGACCCCAAAGTGGACGCGGTCAAACTGGTGCAGGGCAAGCCCGCGTTCGCCGCGGACCTGGACCTGCGGGGGATGCTGTACGCCAAGGTGCTGTTCAGCCCTGTGCCCCACGCGCGCATCAAGCGCATTGATGTGAGCAAGGCCAGGGCCCTGCCCGGCGTGCACGCGGTGCTCACTTATCAGGACATCCCCCGGGTGGCCTACTCCACCGCGGGCCAGTCGGACCCCATCCCCGGGCCCTTGGACAGTTTCTCGCTGCCCCGCAAGGTGCGCTTCGTAGGCGACCGGGTGGCCATGGTGGCCGCGGAAACGCCCGAAATCGCGGAGCAGGCCCTACGGCTCATCGAGGTGGAATACGAAGAACTGCCCGCGGTGCTGGACCCGCGGCAGGCCACGCAGCCCGAGGCGCCCATCATCCACGACGAGCCCGACTATGTGCCTTTCGCGGAGAGCGACCCGCAGCGCAATCTGGCCGCGCAAATCCGCATTGACATCGGCGATGTGGAACAGGGCTTCGCGGAGGCCGACTACATCTTCGAGGCCGAGTACACGGTGCAAAAAGTGCAGCAGGCCCACATCGAACCGCATGTGGCCGTCACCTGGTGGGACGAAGACGACCGCCTGGTCATCCGCACCAGCACGCAAGTGCCCTTCCATGTGCGCCGCCAGTTGGCCCCGGTGCTGGGCCTGCCCATCAAGCGCATCCGGGTGGTCAAACCCCGCATCGGCGGCGGTTTTGGCGGCAAGCAAGAGGTGCTCATCGAGGATGTGCCCGCACACCTGACCATTGCCACGGGCCGGCCCGTGTACTACGAATACACCCGGGCCGAGGAATTCCAGGCCGCGCGCTCGCGGCACCCCATGATTATCCGCATGAAGACGGGCGTCAAGGCCGACGGCACCATCACCGCGAACGAAATGGTGCTCATCTCCGACACGGGCGCGTACGGCGGCCACGCGCTCACCGTGGCGGGCAACACGGGCCACAAGGCCATGGCCCTCTATGTGGGCGACGGCCCCTATCGCGAGCATCCCAACATTCGCTTCTATGCGGATGTGGTGTACACCAACACGCCGCCGTCGGGCGCGTTTCGGGGCTATGGCGTGCCCCAGGGCTTTTGGCCCGTGGAGCGGCACATGGAGAAAATCGCCCACGCGTTGGGGCTGGACCCCATCGAATTCCGCCTGAAGAACGCGCTGCGCGCGGGCGAGTTGCACCCCTTCAGCACCGCGTGGTCCGAGGGACGGGAGCCGCGACCCGAGGTCATCGAGACCAACGCGCTGCCCCAGGCCGTGGCGCTGGGCAAGCGGCTCATCGGTTGGGACGAGAAGTACGGCAACCCCGAATGGCACCGGGTACCCGGCCAGCCCCACCTGCGCCGCGGCATCGGCGTGGCCCTGGTCATGCAGGGCACGGCCATCCCCTACTTGGACATGGGCGGCGCGAGCATCAAACTCAACGA
>WGAK01000190.1 GCA_015494815.1 Anaerolineales bacterium
ACGCGTTGCCGCCCCTCATCGTGCAAGGCACCTTGGGCGTGGCCAGCGCCATTCTCGACGCGGCCGCGCTCTCGTTCCTGGGCCTGGGCGCGCAGCCCCCCACGCCCGAATGGGGCACCATGCTGGGCACCGAGCGCAACCAGGTGTTCACCGCGCCGCATCTGGTGTTCTTCCCCGGCCTGGCCATCATGATTACCGTGCTGGCCTTCAACTTGCTGGGCGACGGCCTGCGGGATGCGCTGGACCCGCGGCTGAAATCCTGACCCCCGAGGTGGCCTGTGACCTCCAACGCTTCTGCGCCTTTGCTGGACATTCGCGGCCTCAAGACCTACTTCTTCACCGAAGACGGCGTGGTCAAGGCCGTGGACGGCGTGGACCTGCACGTGCACCCCGGCGAAATCCTGGGCCTGGTGGGCGAAAGCGGCTGCGGCAAGAGCGTGACCTCGCTTTCGGTGCTGCGCCTGGTGGACGAGCCCGGCCGCATCGTGGCCGGTGAGGTGTGGTTCGAGGGGCAAAACCTGCTGGCCCTGAGCGAGGCCGAGATGAGCCACATTCGGGGCAACCGCATCTCCATGATTTTCCAGCAGCCCAAGAGCAGCCTCAACCCCGTGTTCACCATCGGCGACCAGATTGCCGAGGTCTTTCAGGTGCACCAGGGCCTGAAGAAGAAGCGGGCCTGGGCCGAGGCCGTCGAATTGCTGCGCTTAGTGGGCCTGCCCGACCCCGAGAGCAAGGCCCACGCCTACCCGCACCAGTTGTCGGGCGGCCAGGCCCAGCGGGTGATGATTGCCATGGCCCTGGCCCTGCGGCCCACCCTGCTCATTGCGGACGAGCCCACCACCGCGCTGGATGTCACCATTCAGGCCCAAATCATGGACTTGATTCTGGACCTGCGGGCCCGCTTCAACACCGCGGTCATCCTGATTTCCCACGACTTGGGGCTGATTGCCGAGGCCGCGGACCGGGTGGCCGTCATGTACGCGGGCCGCATCGTGGAGCAGGCGCCTGTGCGGGAACTGTTCGCGGCGCCCCACCACCCCTACACCCAGGGCCTCATCGCGTCGGTGCCCGTGCTGGGCCGGGTGCAAGACCGTCTGGCCACCATCCCCGGCACGGTGCCCAACCTGGTGGACCTGCCGCCGGGGTGCCGCTTTGCCCCGCGCTGCGTCGCGCGGCAGGAGCACGACCTGACCATCTGCACCGAGGACGAACCCGACCTGCTGCCCGTGGCCGAGGGCCACCGGGTGCGCTGCTGGCTGTACGCGCCACAACCTGCATCTTCGTCGCCGGAGGGCCGCGCATGAGCACCGCAACCGCTTCCGTTCCCACGCCGCCCGCGCCCGAAGCCGCCGATGCCCTGCTGCGGGTGGAGCATCTGGTGAACTACTACCCCGTCCGGGGCGGCGTGCTGCGTCGGGTGGTGGCCTGGGTCAAGGCCGTGGACGGCGTCTCGTTCGCCATTCGGGAGGGCGAGACCCTGGGCCTGGTGGGCGAAAGCGGCTGCGGCAAGACCACCGTGGGCAAGACCTTAGTGCGGCTCATCGAGCCCCGCAGCGGCGCGGCCTACTTCCGCGGGCAGAACATCTTCACCCTGCAGGGCCGCGCGCTCAAGGCCCTGCGCCGCGAAATGCAAATCGTCTTCCAGGACCCCTTCTCGTCCTTGGACCCGCGCGTGCCCGTGGGCGAATCCATCGCCGAAGGGCTGCGCATCCACGGCATGGGCTCGGCCCGCGAGCGGCAGCAAATGGTGGTGGACATGCTGCGCAAGGTGGGCCTGGAGGCGTACCACGGCCAGCGCTACCCCCACGAATTCTCGGGCGGCCAGCGGCAGCGCATTGGCATTGCCCGCGCGCTGGTGCTGCGACCCAAGTTCATCATCCTCGACGAGCCCGTCTCCGCGCTGGATGTGTCCATCCAGGCGCAAATCCTCAACCTGCTGCGAGACCTGCAAGAGGAATTCGGCCTGACCTACCTGTTCATCGCGCACAACCTGGCCGTGGTGGAGCACATCTCCAACCGCGTGGCGGTGATGTATCTGGGCAAAATCGTCGAAATCGCGGACCGCGACGCGCTCTTCCGCCGGCCACTGCACCCGTACACCAAGGCCCTGCTCTCCGCGGTGCCCGTGCCCGACCCCACGGTCAAGCGCGAGCGCATCATCCTGCCCGGCGATGTGCCCAGCCCGCTGAACCCGCCCTCGGGCTGCCGTTTCCATCCCCGCTGCCCCTTCGCGCGGCCCGACTGCGCGGACGCGGAGCCCGAACTGCGGGAACTGGAGCCGGGCCACTGGGTGGCCTGCCACTACGCCGAAGACCTGGAGAAAGGGACCTGAGAGCGGGGCCGTGCGTCCGGGCCGGGCTCACTTCCGCTTGGCCGCCCAGGTGATGTAAGTCAGCACCAGGTGCGGCACATCGCGAGCATCCACATAATACGCGTCAATGCGCAACGCGCCCACCCGCCCCTCGTTGGTGGTGAAGCAGAAGCCTGTGCCCACCTGGTAGTGGGGGTTGAGCAACGCGTTCTTGGTGGCATAAGGGGCCCGGTAGCAATCCGCGAAGTCGGGCGGCCAGTAGTAGATGGGCACGAAATAGACATGGTCGCCCACATGCAGCAGCGATTGGTCCCCCTCGCCGTTGAAAATGTAGGTGACCTCGGGCCCACCGTCGTCGAAGTTGACATTGTCGCCGGGTTTGACATCCACCTGGCGCTGCACCAGGACGGGCGGCCCCGGTGTGACGGTGGGGGTGGGCGTGGGCGGCAGCACTTCCAGGCGCAAGGTGAGGTGCGCGGGCACCACCTCGCCGGTGGGCAGGCGCACCTGCCAGCGCCCCTCGTAGGCGCCCGCCGCGACAGGCGCGCGCACCGTGACGGCCACGGTCACGCTCTCGCCGGGGGCAATGGCATCCGCGACCTCGATGGGCTGCCCCGCGAAGTCCGACCCCGCTTGCGCGGCCAGGAACAGCGGCGCGGGCCAGGGGCACGCGCCCGTGTTGCGCACCTGCCAGGTGTAGGTTTGGGTTTGCCCCGCGGTCACGCGGTCGCCGACCTCGGCCGCGGTCTCCACCTGTGCGTCCAGGCAGGGCGTGGTGGGCGTAGGCGTGCGCGTGGGGGTGGCCGTGGGCGTGGCCGTATGGCGCACCACCTGAGCCGTGGGCAGCGGGCTCGGCGAGGGCGTGGGCTGCGCAGCCC
>WGAK01000191.1 GCA_015494815.1 Anaerolineales bacterium
CAGTATACCATGCCGCCGGGCCGTAGTATAATCCCCTTACACTTCCGCCGCCCGCGGCGTGTAAGGAGTGCATACGATGACCCATCCATTCGCTGCTGCCCGAGATACCCTGACCACTTCTCACGGCACCTATGCCATTTATCGCCTCGACTATCTCGAAAAAGCCGGGCTGTTGCCCTCGCTGGACCGCCTGCCTTTCTCCATTCGCGTGCTGCTGGAAGCCGTGCTGCGCAACGCGAACGGTCGCGAGGTCACCGAACAGGATGTGGCCAACCTGGCCGCCTGGCAGCCGCGCGGCCCTCGGCCGACCATGCCCTACATCCCCGCACGGGTGGTGATGCAAGACTTCACCGGCGTGCCCGCGGTGGTGGACTTCGCGGCCATGCGCTCGGCCATGCACCGGGCCGGCGGCGACCCCGCGCGCGTCAATCCCGTCGTGCCCGCGGACCTCATCATTGACCACTCGGTGCAGGTGGACTTCTTCGCCCTGCCCGATGCGCTCTTGCGCAACATGGAGATGGAATTTCGGCGCAACCAGGAGCGCTACACCTTCCTCAAGTGGGGGCAACGCGCGTTCCAGGGCCTGCGGGTCGTGCCGCCGGGCAAGGGCATCATCCACCAGGTCAACATCGAATACCTGGCCCAGGTGGTCATGGCTCGCGAGGTGAACGGCGAACTCACGGCCTTCCCCGACACCTTAGTGGGCACCGACTCGCACACTACCATGGTCAACGGCCTGGGCGTGGTCGGTTGGGGCGTAGGTGGTATCGAGGCCGAGGCCGCCATGTTGGGCCAGCCCATCTACATGCTCACGCCCGATGTGGTGGGCTTCAAACTGTATGGCGAACTGCCCGAAGGCGCGACCGCGACCGACCTGGTGCTCACCGTGACCCACATGCTGCGCGAAAAGGGTGTGGTGGGCAAATTCGTGGAATTCTACGGCCCCGGCCTGGCCGCGCTCAGCCTGCCCGACCGGGCCACCATCGCCAACATGGCCCCCGAATACGGCGCGACCATGGGCTTCTTCCCCGTGGACCAGGCGACGCTGGACTATCTGCGCCTCACCGGTCGGCCCGCCGAGGTCATCGAACGCGTCGAGCGCTACGCCAAAGAGCAGGGGCTCTTCCGCACCGCGGCCACGCCCGACCCCGAATACACCGACACGCTGGAACTGGACCTGAGCACGGTGCGGCCCACCATCGCGGGCCCCAAGCGGCCGCAAGATTCCATTGATTTGGGCGAGGCCAAAAAAGCCTTCCGCACCGCGCTCACCGCGCCCAAAGGTCTGCACGGCTTTGGCCTCCAAGAAGATGACCTGTCCCGCAAGGCCACGGTGCGCTTCAACGGGCATCACGAGGAAATCACCCACGGCTCGGTGGTCATCGCGGCCATCACCTCGTGCACCAACACCTCCAACCCCGCGGTGATGATTGGCGCGGGCCTGGTGGCCAAGAAGGCCGTTGAAAAGGGCCTGTCGGTCAAGCCCTATGTCAAGACCAGCCTGGCGCCGGGCTCCCGCGTGGTCACCGAATACCTGCGTAAGTCGGGCCTGCTGGACTATCTGGCAAAACTCAACTTCTATGTGGTGGGCTACGGCTGCACCACCTGCATCGGCAACAGCGGCCCCCTGCCCCCCGCGGTGGCCCAGGCCATCGTCGAGGGCGATTTGGTGGTCGCGGCGGTGAGTTCGGGCAACCGCAACTTCGAGGGCCGGGTGCATCCGCTGGTGCAGGCCCACTACCTCATGGCCCCGCCCCTGGTGGTGGCCTACGCCATCGCCGGCACGGTGGACATTGACCTGCTGACCGAGCCCCTGGGCTATGACCCGCAGGGCCGGCCCGTCTTCCTGAAGGACATCTGGCCTTCGGCCGAGGAAATCCGCCAGGTCATCGCAGCGTATGTATCGCCCGAACTGTTCGCCGAAAAGTACAAGGACATCTTCAAAGGCACGGATTTGTGGGACCAACTGGCCGCGGCCGACAGCGCCCTGTACCCGTGGGACCCCGCTTCCACTTACATCCAGGAACCGCCCTTCTTCAAGCCCTTCGGCACCGAACCGCCGGGCATCGCGGACATCACCGGCGCGCGGGCCCTGGTAGTGCTGGGCGACTCGGTGACCACGGACCACATCTCCCCCGCGGGCACCATTCCGCCCGAGAGCCCCGCGGGCCAGTATCTGCAAAGCCGCGGCGTGCCGCCCAGCGAGTTCAACACCTACGGCTCGCGGCGGGGCAATCACGAGGTCATGATGCGGGGCACGTTCGCCAATGTGCGCCTGCGCAACCGCCTGGTGCCCGGCAAAGAAGGCTGGTGGACCATCCACCTGCCCGACGGCGAGGAGATGAGCATCTACGACGCGGCCATGCGCTATCGCGACGAAGGCGTGCCCCTCATCGTGCTCGCGGGCAAGGAATACGGCACCGGCTCCAGCCGCGACTGGGCGGCCAAGGGCCCGGCCCTGCTGGGCGTGCGCGCGGTCATCGCGGAATCCTTCGAGCGCATCCACCGCTCCAACCTGGTGGGCATGGGCGTGCTGCCCTTGCAGTTCAAGCCGGGTGACAGCATCGCCAGCCTGGGGCTCACCGGACGCGAGACCTTCACCATCGAGGGCCTGCACGAGGACCTGCAGCCGGGCGCGGAGGTCACCGTGCGGGCCGTGCGCGAGGACGGCAGCACCCTGACCTTCCCCGTGACCGTGCGCCTGGACACCCCCGTCGAGGTGGAATACTACCGCAACGGCGGCATTCTGCACACGGTGCTGCGCCGCATGATTCGCAGCCTCTCGGCCGCCTGAAGCCCAGAGGTGCCCCAACCGGCCCCCGGGTCGCCCGGCTCGGGGGCCTTTTCGCGGCGGGTGTGCGGCACGCCAGGGCAGCCTCAGGCGTCAGCCGACGAGGGCCTGGGCATTTCGCGAGGCGGCAAGGTTCCCGGGGCGCAACGGCGCCGACGCCCCACAGAGCGCTTCGCGGCCTCGCCATGACCCATGTGCGGGCGCGTACCGCGGGCCACGCACCGCGCATGTCTTCCGACGACCCTTGCATCCACTCATTTCGGCGATTTCCCTTGCCAAACACGCGATTTGTGGTACACTACCCCCGCAGCACCCGTCAAAGGTGCGCCGATTTTCAGGATTTTGCGATGGCTCAAGTCACCCTCTCCCCCACGGATTGGCGGCAGCCGAACCTCCTCATTCTGGTTGGGCTCATTTTGCGCGCGCCGCACCCCCCGGGGGAGCAGGTGGCCTTGGCCTGATGCCCACCGCTCCGGCTCATCCAGCGCCGCTCCCCCGGGGAGCGGCGTTTGCGTTTGGGCCCCCGAAGGAGGAGAATCATGTCCGCCACGGTACGCTTTTATGACGCCACCCTGACCCGCGGCCTGGGGCAACCCGGCCGTGCCTTGTCGTCCGCCCAACGCCAGGCCCTGGCGCGCGAGTTGGACGCCGGCCGCGTGGACTACATCGAGGTGGCCTGGTGGGACGCATCCGCCGACCGGGTCGCCTGGACGGTCACCGACCTGCGGCCCCGCCATGCGCGACCGGCGATGCAAGTGCCCTTAGGGCCGGACGCCGCGGCCAACGCCCGACGGATGCAGGCCGCCCGCGAGGCCGATGTGCCCGTGCTCACCCTGCACATCCCCGCGGCGGTGGCGCCCAGCGCCTGGCGCGCCGCCGTGGAGCAGGCCCGCGCGGCCCAGGTCGAGGTACTGGTGGTGCTGGAGGACTTCTACCGCTTCCAGCAGCAACACCCCGCGGCCGCGTGGGAACGGGTGCAGGCCGCGCTGCAGGCCGGCGCGCACGCGGTCACCCTGGACGACGCGCGCGGCGAGGCCCTGCCCTGGGAGATGGCCCTGCTGATGCACGCGGCCGTGCGGCGGTTCCCTGCCGCGGTGCTGGGGGTGTCGGGGGGCAATGCCAACGCCTGCGCGGACGACAACGCGCTGGTCGCGGTGCGGCAAGGCGCGCGGCTGGTGCACGGCACGCTCCACGGCCTGGGCCGGGGGCAAGGCTACGCGGACCTGGGCTATGTGCGCGCCACCCTCTTCCGCGAGCGAGGCCCCGCGCGCGACGACGAGCAGACCCTGCGCGTGCTGTGGGAAGCCGGGCAAACCCTGGACCACTGGCTCTACGCGCCCACCCGGGCCTGAAGGCTTGCCTCGGCGGGGGTCGCGCGCGTCGAGGCGCGACTTCTCGGCCTCCCGGGGGTTTCCTTTTATGACTTTTGGCCGTCACGCGCGTGACGGCGCATCCCTGGCGAGGAGTTGACATCTATGAGCAAGCCCGTAGCCGTGGTCACCGACAGCACGGCCACCGTTCCCCAGGCCCTGGTCGAAGAATACAACATGACGGTGGTGCCGCTGCAAGTCATCTGGGGCGACCGGACTTTTCTCGACGGGGTTGACATCACCCCAGAGACTTTCTATCAGCGTTTGCGCACGGCCGAGGTGCTGCCTACCACCTCGCAGCCGTCCGCGGCCGCGTTCGCGGAGGTCTACCAGCGTCTGCACGAGCAGGGATACGACATCCTGGCCGTGCTGATTTCGTCCAAACTCTCGGGCACCATCGCCTCGGCCGAGCAGGCCAAAGGTCTGGTCCCCGAGGCCACGGTGGAAATCGTGGACTCGCTGCAAACCGCGATGGCGTTGGGCTTTCAGGCCGTGGCCGCGGCCCGGGCCGCCGCGCAGGGTGCCAGCCTGGCCGAAGCCAAGGCCGTGGCCGAAAAGGCGCGCGACCTTTCGGGCGTGTTGCTGCTGCCCGAAACCTTGGAGTACCTGCACCGGGGCGGCCGCATCGGCGGCGCGGCCCGGTTGTTCGGCACCATGCTCAACATCAAGCCCATCCTGGAAGTGCGCGCCGGCCGGGTGGAGCCCGCGGACAAAGTGCGCTCGCGCAAGAAGGCCCGCAAGCGCATCGTCGAACTGGCCCTGGAACGCATGGGCGGGCGCACCCCCGTGCGCGTGGCCGTGCTGCACGCGGACGCGGAAGACGAGGCCCAACTCATCATGGACATGCTGAAGGCCCAGGTCGCCCCCGAAGAAGCCTACATCACCCCCGTGAGCCCCACCGTGGGCGTGCATGTGGGCCCCGGCACGGTGGGCATCACCTTCCTGGCCGGCATGTAATTCCTTTGCGGGTAAGGCACACCCCCTTTTGGCCCGGGCCGGGATGGTATCCCGGCCCGGCGCGCGTCCGCGGCAATCGCGGTACAATCAACATGCCCGAACCGCGGGCCTGGAGCGCATCGTGACCGCTGTCGAAGTGCTGGCCATCATCCCCGCGCGGGGGGGCTCCAAGAGCATCCCGCGCAAGAACATCAAGCCCTTTGCCGGGCATCCCCTGCTGGCATACAGCATCGCCGCGGGCCTGCAAGCCCGTACCGTCACCCGGGTCATCGTTTCCACCGACGACCCGGCCATCGCGGCCGTGGCCCGGGAATACGGCGCGGAGGTGCCCTTTTTGCGGCCCGCGCATCTGGCCCAGGACCACACCCCCGACCTGCCCGTCTTCGTGCACGCGTTGACCTGGCTGGCCGAGCACGAAGGCTACCGGCCCGACCTGGTGGTGCAACTCCGCCCCACCAGTCCCATTCGCCCGCGCGATTTGGTGGACCGGGCAGTGGAACTGCTGCAGGCCCACCCCGAGGCCGACTCGGTACGCGGCGTGGTGCCCGCGGGGCAAAATCCCCACAAAATGTGGCGCGTCGGGCCCGACGGCCGCCTGATACCCCTGCTCACCGTGCCCGGCATCCCCGAGCCGTACAACGCGCCCCGGCAGCAATTGCCGCCGGTCTACTGGCAAACCGGGCACATTGATGTCATCTACCCGCGCACCATGCTGGAAAAGCACTCCATGACGGGCGAGGTCATCCTGCCCGTGTTCATTGACCCCCGCTACACCGTGGACCTGGACACGCCCCGCGACTGGGAGCGAGCCGAATACCTGGCCGTCTACGGCGACCTGGACATGGTCTGGCCCGGCCGCCAGCCCCGCCCCCTGCCCGAACGCGTGGGCCTCATCGTCTTCGACTTCGACGGCGTGTTCACCGACAATCGGGTGTGGGTGGACCAGACCGGCCGCGAGGCCGTGGCCGCCCACCGGGGCGACGGCATGGGCGTGGCGCTGCTGCGTCGCGCGGGGGTGCCCATGCTGATTTTGTCCACCGAGACCAACCCCGTGGTCGCGGCCCGGGCCCGCAAACTGGGCCTGCCCGTGCTGCACGGCGTGGACGACAAGGCCGCGGCCCTGCGGGCTTACCTGGCCGAACACGGCTTCCGGCCCGAAGAAACCATCTACATCGGCAACGACATCAACGACATCCCATGCTTCGAGGTGGTGGCCTGGGCCGCGGTAGTGGCCGACGCACACCCCGAGGCCCGGCGGGCCGCGGACGCGGTACTGCCCCAGCCCGGCGGCTTTGGTGCGGTGCGGGCCCTGGCCGACCGGCTGCTGCGGGAAGGGCGCGTGGGCCAGCCGCGTTGAGGAGGCGCGCGTGGCAACGACACACCGCGATTTCACCCTGGCCTTGGGCGGTGGGGGCGCCAAAGGCTATGCGCACCTGGGCGTGCTGCAAGTGTTGGAGGACTACGGCCTGCGGCCCGCGGCCATCGCGGGCACCAGCGTGGGCGCCATCGTCGGCGCGCTGCTGGCCGCGGGCTACACCGCGCGCCAGGCCGAGCATTTCATCCGCAGCGTGCCCGCGGACGAGGCCTTTCGGCGCCAAAACCACAGCCTGCCCTCGTTCCTGGGCCTGGCGGGCATCGAGGCCATGCTGCACACCGCCCTGGGCCCCGAGCGCACTTTCGACCAACTCGACCTGCCCTTTGGCGTCACCGCGGTGGACCTGCACACCGGCCGTCTGGTCTATCTGCGCCGAGGGCCGGTGGTGCCCGCGGTGCTGGCCTCGGCCGCGGTGCCCGGCATCTTCCCGCCGGTGCCCTGGGGCGACGAACACTTGCTGGTGGACGGGGGCGTGCTGGACAATGTGCCCGTGCGCCTGGCCCGCCGCCTGGCACCGGGGCTGCCCGTGGTGGCCGTGGTGCTCACGCCCAGGCCCGAGGCCCTGACCGCGGACCAGGATGTGCGCTTTCTGGCCGATGTGCCCGTGTTCGGCAAGGCCATCCAGCGGCTGCGCTATGTGCAGGCCCTCAACTATTTCATGCGGGCCGTGGACATTGCCGGCGCGCATCTCACCCACTGGCGGCTGCATCACGACCGCCCCGAGGTGGTCATCGCCCCGCCGGTGGGCGATGTGGGCCTGCTGGCCGGGAACGAAGTGGCCGACGATGTCATTGCCCGCGGCCGCCGCGCCGCGGAAGAAGCCCTGCCCGCGCTGCAACGGGCTCGTCAACCCTGGCGCCGCTGGTGGCGCCGTCGCCCATCCCACGATGACGAGGTGCTGGAACTGTGACCCGGACCACGCCTTCTGTGTCCTCCACCGAGGTGCGCATCCCGCTGGATGTGGGCGGCCTGGTGCGCGTGGTGCCGCCCGCGCGGCCCACCCCGCGAGCCTTCGTGCTGCTGCATGGCTGGACCGGCGACGAGTACGCGCTGCAGCCCATTGCCGCGGCCCTGCCGCCGGGATGGCGGGCGTTCTTCCGCGCGCCGTTTCCGGTGCCGCCGGGCACGGCCCCGCGCGGACGCACGGGCTTCAGTTGGCTGCCCGCGGACCGGGTGCGGGGCAGCACGGTGGACGACTATCGCGCGGCCGCGGCCGTGGTGCAACACGGCCTGCAAGTGCTGCGCGGCCGCTTTCCGCAGGCGGACTGGGAGCAACCCCTGTGGGTGGGCTTCAGCCAGGGCGCAGCCACGGCCGCGGTGGTGGGCCTGCGCCACCCGGCGCGGGTGGCGGCCTACGCGGGGCTGGTGGGCTATCTGCCGCGCGACGCGGACGCGCTGGTGGCCGGCCGACCGTGGCAAGACAAGCCCGTGTTCGTGGCCCACGGCCGCCGCGACCCGCTGATTTCGGTCGAACGGGCCGAGCACATGGTCGCGCTGCTGACCCAGGCCGGCGCACGCCTCACCCGCTGCTGGGCCGACGCGGGCCACAAGATGACCAAACCGTGCCTGCAACGCCTGAGCGCCTGGGCCCGGCAGGTCGTGG
>WGAK01000192.1 GCA_015494815.1 Anaerolineales bacterium
GTGAAAGGCGACTGGGCCTGAATCACCAACACCCCGCCGTGGGCCTCAACCACCGCGGCCAGGGCCTGCAAGTCGCGCACATGCCGCGCCAAAAAGTCGGGGTTGTGGTAATCGCCGTGTTGCGACGAGGTGAACCCCTGCGCGGTGGTGCCCAGGGGCTCGACATGCACGCCGATGGCGAAAAGCAACACGCCGGGCTGCGCGGGGGTCGCGGTGGGTGACGCGGTGGACGAGGTCGCGGGCCTCGGCACGGTGGCGCGGGGCGGGCGCGCGGTGGCGCGGTTCGCCTGGGGCGGCCGCGGCGGCAGAAACGCGGTCTGGGTGGGGGTCGCGGTCGGCGATAGCCCCGCAGGCAGACCGGGCACGCTCAGGCCACAGCCCAGCCCCAAAAACAACAACAGCGCCCACAACATCGTTTGCCGGGCAGACATGGGGAACCTCCTCGGGCCGGGCCAGGATGAGGGTCTTCCGGCCGGGGCCCGGCCGTGCTTTTATCGTACCCCAGGGGCTGGGACGCGATTCTTAAGATGCGGGCAAGAGCAGCAGGGCTCGGGGGGCGCGGTGTGGTACGATAAACGATATCGAGTACGACCACCCCGGCCGAAGGATGCTCCCATGTCCTTGCAAACCCTGGCTCGCATCAATCTGCTCATTGGCCTGGCCGTGGGCCTGCCGCTGTTGGCCTTCCTGTTCTCATCCCGCATGCGCGCCAGCCGCCTCTGGCGGGTGACGGTCACGCCCCTGGCCTCCATCATCGGCAGCGGCTTTCTCATCGTGGCGCCGGTGATGTATCGAGAATTTCGCATGTGGGCGCTGCCCCTGGTGGTGCTGCTCAACGGCCTGGCCTATGCCATCGGCGCGGCGCTGCGCGACAACATCCGCCACGAGGGGCCAGCCTTGACCCCCACCTCGTCCCACTACGACCCTCTGGTGGTGCGGCTGGAGGGCCTGTCAGACCTGGCCTTGGGCCTGAGTTACATCGTCTCGGTGACCTTCTACGCCACCCTGCTCAGCGCGTTCGCGCTTTCGTTGGCGGGCATCAGCCCAATGGACCGGGTTGGCTCGGTGTCGGCCACGGTGCTCATTCGTGGAGGTACCACGGCCATCCTGCTGTTCGTGGGCTTGTGGGGGTTGCTCCGCGGCCTGCACGCGCTGGAAGACCTGGAAAAGGTGGCCGTCAACATCAAACTGGCCATCATCGGCATGTTGTTGGCCGCGCTGGCCGCGTTTTTCGTCTTCTCGCTGCGGGGCCTTACCCCCGTGCACTACGCGTGGGAGACCACCCGTCTTTCGTGGCACGCCTGGGCCGTGCTGGGAGGCTTGCTGCTCATCACCCAGGGCTTCGAGACGGTGAAATACCTGGACGAATATCCGGTGGAACTGCGCACGCGGGCCATGCGCTATGCCCAGGGGCTGGCCGCACTGATTTACATCCTCTTCGTCCCCCTGGCCGGGCCCATCAGCCAGCATGTGCGCAATGTCAGCGAAACGGCCATCATTGATGTGCTGCAAATCGTGGCCTGGGGCATGGGCTATATCCTATCGGCCGCGGCCATCTTCAGCCAGTTCGGCGCGGTCATCGCCGACACCATCGGCAGCGGCGGACTGCTGGCGCGCGTCAGCCGCCATCGCCTACGTCAGGAGCAGGCCTACATGCTCATCGCGGCCCTGGGCATGGCCCTCACCTGGTTGTTCTCGGTGTTCGAAATCATCGCGCTGGCTTCGCGCGCGTTTGCCGTGTACTATCTGCTGCAAACCCTCATCGCCATTCGGCTACACCTGCGACGGGGGGCCTATGGCCGGGTCGCCGGCTATGGGCTCGTGGCCCTGTTGCTGGTCGGCATCGTCTTGTTCGCGGTGCCCGCGCACTAACGCGAACGCGCGTCCGATGCCGGGGCAGACTGCGTGGGCAGATAAGGCATGGCGGGGCCGGGCACGCCCAAATGCTCGGCCAGGGCAGCCCGCAAGGCCGTGCGGTCGTCCCACGGATATTCGACGCCGTCGAAGTTCATGGACTGCTCGTGGCCCTTGCCGCAGGCGATGACCACATCCCCCGGCTGCGCCAGGCGCACGGCCAGGCGCAGGGCCTCGCCCCGGTCGGGCACCCGGAAGAACGTGCGACCCTCGACGCCGCCCTGGGCCTCGGCCCCCGCGGCCATCTCGGCCAGGATGGCGTCCAGAGGCTCGGTGCGGGGGTCCTCCGCGGTCAAGATGGTGATGTCGGCCAGCCGGGCCGAGACTTCGGCCATCATGCGCCGCTTGGCCCGGTCGCGCAGCCCCGCGGAGCCGAACACCGCGATGACCCGGCCCTGGGCCGCGGCCAGGTCGCGCGCGGTGCGCAGAGCCACTTCCAGCGCCTTGGGGGTGTGGGCGAAGTCCACGATGGCCAGAAAATCCTGGCCCAGGTCAATGCGCTCCATCCGCCCGGGGATGCCCCGGAGGCGGGCCACGCCCTGGGCCGCGACTTCCGCATCCACCCCCAACCCGACCACGGTGGCGGCCAGCGCGGCCAGCATGTTGCTCACATTGTACAGGCCCACCAGGGGGCTGCGCACCGTCACCGCGAAGCCCGGCCCCACGGCGCGGAAGACCAGCCCCGCGGGGGTATGCTGCACGGCCTCGGCCCGTACCTGGGCCTCAGGGTGACGTCCATAAGTCACCACCCGCAGGCGATGCCGCGTCGCGACCTCGTGCACGAAGGGGAAGACCGGCTCGTCGTCCCGGTTGAGCACGGCCAGCCGCAGGGGCGGGCCGATGGGCTTGGCCTCGGTTTCGGCGA
>WGAK01000193.1 GCA_015494815.1 Anaerolineales bacterium
AGACTCGGGCCCGCGGCATGACCATCGTCCCGACCCGCATGTACATCAAAGACGGCCGGGCCAAGGTCGAAATTGCCCTGGCCCGGGGCAAACGCAAATACGACAAGCGTCAGGAACTGGCCCGCAAAGAAGCCGAGCGTGAAATTCGGCGTCAGTTGTTCCGCCGTCGCTGAGGGACGCCCATGTTGCCTGCCCCCCTGGCCCTGCTGGTCACGTTCGGCGTGGCCTACGGGTGGATGAAACTCAACGAGGCCGCGGCCCAACGCGGCTGGCTCACGCCCCAGGTGAGCCGTAAAATCATCCACACCGGCACCGGGCCGCTGTATGTGCTCACCTGGCTGCTGTATCCCGACGACCGCGCGGTGCGGCTGTATGCCATGCTGGTGCCCCTGGCCCTCACCGTGCGGGTGGCCGCGGTAGGACTGGGCCTGTGGCGCGACCCCGCCACCGTGCAGGCCATGTCCCGCTCGGGCCAACGGCACGAACTGCTGCGCGGGCCCCTGCTGTACGGCCTGGTGTTCGTCGCCCTGACCGTGGCCTATGGCCGCACTTCGCCGCCCGCAGTGGCCGCGCTGATGATGCTCTGCGGCGGCGACGGCCTGGCCGACCTGGTAGGACGCCGCTGGGGGCGCGCCAAACTGCCCTGGAACCGGCAGAAGTCGTGGGCCGGCAGCGCGGCCTTCTGGCTGGGCGGCTGGGCCCTCACCGCGCTGGTGGCCGCGGTCTACACCGCCGCGGGCGTATGGCCCGGCCCCTGGAGCGGCTACCTGGCCCCCGCGGCCGCGGTTGCCCTGGCCGCAGCCGCGGTCGAAAGCCTGCCCTGGCGCGAGGTGGACAACCTGGTCGTCCCCCTGGTGGCCCTGGCCGTGGCGCACCTGGTGCCCTGGCCCTGACCCCGGCCCGAGGAGGTGTTCCCCATGCACACGGCCCCGCTGACCCCTGAATTGCGCCAGGCCTTGCTGGAGCGACAACGGGACGAAATCACCGAGTACCACATTTACCGGGCGCTGGCGCAACGGATGTCCGACCCCGCCAACCGCGAGGTGCTGGAAGAAATCGCGGGCATGGAAAAACGCCACTACGACCTGTGGCGCGAGGTCACGGGCGAAGAGGTTGCCCCCCAACGCTGGAAGGTGCGGCTCTATGTGACTTTGGCGACCCTGTTTGGGCTGACTTTCACCCTGCGGCTCATGGAGCGGGGCGAGGAAGAAGCCCAGGCCGCGTACGAGTACCTGGCCCGCTTCTTTCCGCAAGCCCGCGAAGTCGAACAAGAGGAAGCCCAACACGAAGACCGCTTGCTGGAACTGCTGCGGGAAGAAAAACTGGAGTACGCCAGTTCGGTGGTGCTGGGGCTGAACGACGCGCTGGTGGAACTGACCGGCGCGCTGGCCGGGCTGACTTTGGCCTTGCAAAACGGTCCCCTCATCGCGCTCAGCGGGCTCATCACCGGGCTGGCGGCGGCCATGTCCATGGCCGCGTCGGAGTACCTTTCCACCAAAGCCGAGAAAGGCCCCAAGCGCCCGCTCAAAGCCGCCGTGTACACCGGCGTGGCCTATCTGATTACCGTGCTCGTCCTCATCATGCCCTACCTGCTGCTGGACAATTACTACCTGAGCCTGGGCCTGACCCTGGCCGCGTCGGTGGCCATCATCGCGCTGTTCACCTTCTACAACGCGGTGGCCCGGGGCTCGTCGTTTTGGCGTGATTTTCTCGAGATGGCCCTCATCAGCCTGGGGGTCGCCGCGCTGAGTTTTGGCCTGGGCTACCTGCTGCGGCTGTGGTTGGGCGTCGAAGTGTGAGGTAAGGCGCGCGCATGGCGAACCGCAAAAAGTCCTCTCGCAAGCGGCGCACCCGGCCGCGCACCACCCGCAAGGCCCGGGGGAAGGGCTCCGCGGCGGCCAAAGCCGCGGGTCAGGCGGCCGCGCGCACGGCCGGCCGGGCACGTGCGGCCCTGGGCAAAGCCCTGACCGCGCTGGGGCGACGCGCGGGCGCGGCCATCGGCCAGACCTGGCACCGCCTGGCGCCGCAGCATCGCCGCGACATCGGCGGCATTGGCCTGCTGGTACTGGCCGGACTGCTGTTCCTGGCCCAGGTGCTGCATCCGCAGACCGTCGTGTTGGGCTGGCTGCGCCGGGGCAGCACCGCGCTGTTCGGCTGGGGCGTCTGGCTGGTGATGGCGTCCCTGGCGCTGTGGGGGCTGCACTTGCTGCTGGCCGCCCGGCAAGGCTGGCCGCAGCCCAAACCCGGCCAGGGGCTGGGACTGGGCCTGCTGGTCGCGGCGGCCCTGCTGGCGCTGAGTGCCTGGGCCCTGCAGCGCGGGCAACCGCCCCAGGTCGGCGGCGGCTGGCCCGCGGGTGGGCTGTGGTGGCTGGGCCTGCGCGGCTTTGGGCCGTGGGGGGTCTGGTTGTGGTGGGCGGCCCTGGTGCTGCTGGGGCTGGCCTTGCTGCTCGACCGGCCCGTCATCGCGCTGCTCGCGCCCCTGAGTCGGGTCGGACGCGGCCTGCGCGACCGTTGGCGCCCCGCGCGCCGCGGCCGCCGCGGCCATCGCCCCCCGCGGACGCGCGTGGTGGCCCAGCCACGCGCCGCGACCACGCCCCCGGCTTCCGGCACGGCGTCCTCCCCTGACGAGGCCACGCCCCGGCCCGCATGGCGGCTGCCCGACCCCGCGGAAGTGCTCAACCCCGACCTGAGCGACGAGGTCGAAGAGGCCGCGGACTACGAACGCGCGGCCATCATCGAAGAAACCCTGGCCCACTTCGGCGCGCCCGTGCAGGTGGTGGACATCCAGCGCGGGCCCACGGTGACCCTGTTCGGCGTGGTGCCCGACTACATCGAGACCCGCGGGGGCAAGGTCACCAAGGTGCGGGTGAACAAAATCGTGAGCCTGGCCGACGACCTGGCCCTGGCCCTGGCGGCCAAGCGCATCCGCATGCAGGCGCCCGTGCCGGGCAAGGGCTACATCGGCATCGAAGTGCCCAACGAAACGCCCCGGCTGGTACCCCTGCGGCGGGTCATCGAGAGCCGGGCCTTTCGCCGCTTGCGCTCGCCCCTGGCCCTGGCTTTAGGGGAAGATGTGGCCGGCCGGGCCGTGGCCGCGGATTTGCGCGCCATGCCCCACCTGCTCATTGCCGGCGCCACCGGCTCGGGCAAATCCGTCGCGCTCAACGGCATCATCACCACCTTCCTGCTGTTCAACACCCCCGACCGCCTGCGGCTCATCCTCATTGACCCCAAACGGGTGGAATTGACGGGCTACAACGGCATTCCGCACCTGCTCACGCCGGTGGTGGTGGACATGGAACGGGTTTCGGCCACGCTGCAGTGGGTCTTGCAAGAGATGGACCGCCGCTACCAGCGCCTGGCCGAAGCCGGCGCGCGGCACATCCAGGAGTTCCACCGGCGCACCGGCGACGAGGCCAGCATGCCCTATCTGGTGGTGGTGGTGGACGAGTTGGCCGACTTGATGATGCTGGCGCCCACCGAGACCGAGCGGGCCATCACCCGCCTGGCGCAACTGGCCCGGGCCACGGGCATCCACCTCGTCATTGCCACCCAGCGCCCCTCGGTGGATGTGGTCACCGGGCTCATCAAAGCCAACTTCCCGGCCCGCATCGCGTTCGCGGTGGCCTCGGTGGTGGACAGCCGGGTCATTCTGGACCGTCCCGGCGCGGAGCGGCTGCTGGGCCGCGGGGACATGCTCTTTCAGGCCCCCGACGCGCCCGAACCGCTGCGCGTGCAAGGCGCGTTCGTCTCCGACGCGGAGATTCGGCGGGTGGTGCACCACTGGCGGGCCCAGGCCGGGCCGGGAGCCGCGGCGGCCACCCCCGCGGTGGGCGCGGCCGCGTCGCCCGTGCCGCTGAAGGACGACGCGGCCGGCCTGACCCCCGAGCCCAAGCGCGACCCATTGCTGGAGCAGGCCATTCAGGTGGTGCGGGCCGAGGGGCGGGCGTCCATCTCGCTGCTGCAGCGGCGTTTGCGCATTGGCTACAGCCGCGCGGCCCGGCTCATCGAAGCCCTGGAGGAACAGGGCATCGTGGGCCCGCCCCAGGGCGGTACGGGCGTGCGGGCCGTACGCGCCCCCCAGCCCGACGACGCGGCCGAGACATAGCCCGCGTGGTATCATTGTCCGCACGCGCGTCACCCCCTCTGCGAGGCACGGCCATGAAGTTCACCATCGCGCTGGCCCAAACCGACGCCACCCTGGGCGTGGTGGAGGCCAACCTGGAGACGCACCTGCACCTGATTCGCGAGGCCCGCCAGCAAGGCGCGGACCTGGTGGTGTTCCCCGAACTGTCGCTGACCGGCTACATCGTGCAAGACCTGGTGCCTCAGGTGGCGCTGGAACCGCACAACGCGGACCCCGCGTTCACCGCGCTGCTGGAGGCCAGCCGCTCGGTGGATGTGGTGGTGGGCTTCGTGGAGGCCGATACCCGCTATCGCTTCTACAACAGCAGCGCGTACTTGTCCCAGGGCCGGGTGGTGCACATCCACCGCAAGGTGTATCTGCCCACCTACGGCATGTTCGACGAAGGCCGCTTCTTCGCCTGGGGCGACCATGTGGAAGCCTTCGACACCCGCTTCGGCCGCTTTGGGATGCTGATTTGCGAGGACTTCTGGCATGTCTCACCGCCCTACCTGCTGTGGCTCGACGGCGCGGACTTGCTCTTGCTGCCCACCGCGTCGCCGGGGCGCGGCATCGTGCCGGCGCGCGAGCGGCTCGACACGGCCCGCTGGGTGGAGAACGTGGTCCAGGCCTACGCGGGGCTGTTCACCGTGTTCACCGCGTTGGTCAACCGGGTGGGGTATGAGGACGGCATCCACTTTTGGGGCGGGTCGGCGCTGTTCGGCCCCGACGGCACGCCGCTGGTTCAGGCGCCCTATCACGAGCCCGCGCTGACGCTGCACACGGTGGATTTGCGAGCCCTGCACCGGGCCCGGGCCCGGCTGCCTTTGCTGCGCGATGAGCGCACCGCGCTCTTCCAACGCGAGTTGGCGCGCATTCTGAGCCGCCGCGACCTGCCCCACGCGCCGCATTTGTGACGCGACCCGGCCCGAGCGGAGCCTTTCCCCCAAGGAGACCCCCATGCCCGAAACCGTGGACCTGTCCATCAACACCGCGCTGGTGCGTCGCATCCTGGTGGGGTTTTTGCGCCGTGAAATCCGGCGCGCCGGCTTCGACCGCGCGGTGGTGGGCGTGTCGGGCGGCGTGGATTCGGCCCTGGCGTGTTTTCTGGCCGCGGAGGCGCTGGGCCCCGAGAATGTACTGGCCGTGCGCATGCCCTACCGCACCTCGTCGCCCCAGTCCTACGAGCACGGCGGCCTGGTGGTGGCGGCCACGGGGGTGCGCGAGCGCACGGTGGACATCACACCCATGGTGGACGCCTACCTGGAACGCTACGCGACCGACGCGTCGCCGGTGCGGCGGGGCAATGTGATGGCCCGGATGCGCATGGTGGTGCTGTATGACCACTCCGCGTCCTTTGGCGGGCTGGTGGTGGGCACCAGCAACAAGACCGAGATTCTGCTGGGCTACAGCACCTTGTATGGCGATTCGGCCTACGCGCTCAACCCCATCGGCGATTTGTACAAGACCCAGGTCTGGCAACTGGCCGAGGCGGTGGGCGTGCCCGAGGTCATCGTGCACAAGCCGCCCTCGGCCGACCTGTGGGCCGGCCAGACCGACGAAGGCGAACTGGGCTTCTCGTATCGCCTGGCCGACCAGATTTTGTATCACCTGGTGGATTTGCGCTACACGCCCGACGATGTGGTCGCGCTGGGCTATGACGCCGCGCTGGTGCAGCGCATCTGGGAGCGGGTGCGGCGCAATCACTACAAGCGCCTGCCGCCGCCCATTGCCAAACTCAGCCACCGCACCGTGGGCTACGACTTTTGGTATTTGCGCGATTGGGGCACTTAAACGCCCGGGCCGGAGCACGCGGCCCCGGCCCAACAACGACGCCCTCGGCCGTGGGTTACATGGCCGGCAAGGTCTCGTTGTCCTCGCCGCGGATGAAGGCCTCGGCCCGCTCCACCGCCACATCGTCGGGGATGGGCAAAGGCGGCGACTTCATGAAATAGGCCGACGGCGCCACCAGCGCGCCCTTCAGGCCCCGGTCGCGGGCCAGTTTGGCCATGCGCACCGCGTCGATGAGCACGCCGGCCGCGTTGGGGCTGTCCCACACTTCCAACTTCAACTCGATGTTCAGCGGCACATCGCCAAAGGCCCGGCCTTCCAGGCGAATGTACGCCCATTTGCGGTCCTTGAGCCAGGGCACATAGTCCGACGGGCCGATGTACACATTCTCGGGGCCCAGGTCGTAATCCAGCAGTGAGGTCACCGCGCCGGTCTTGGAAATCTTCTTGCTCTGCAGGCGGCTGCGCTCCAGCATGTTGTAGAAGTCCATGTTGCCGCCCACATTCAACTGGCTGGTGCGCTCCAGGCGCACGCCCCGCTTTTGGAACAACCACACCAGGGCCCGGTGCACGATGGTCGCGCCGACCTGACTCTTGATGTCGTCGCCGATGATGGGCAGCCCCCGCTCCGCGAAGCGTTGCTGCCAATAGGGCTCGCGCGCGATGAAGACCGGGATGCCGTTGACGAACGCGCAGCCCGCGTCCAGCACCTGCTCGACATACCACTTGGTGGCCATCTCGCTGCCCACGGGCAGCAGGTTGATGACCACATCGGTCTGGGTCTCACGCAAAATCTGGATGATGTTGGCCGTGGGGCCGGGCGCCTTGCGGATTTTCTCCGACAGGTACTTGCCCAGGCTATCGTGGGTCATGCCGCGATACACGGGCACGCCCAGGTGGGGCACCTCGGCGAACTTGATGGTGTTGTTCTGCCCCGACCAGATGGCCTCCGACAGGTCTTTGCCCACCTTGTCCGCGTCAATGTCGAAAGCCGCGGTGAATTCGATGTCGCGGACATGGTAGCCACCCAGGTTGACATGCATGAGGCCGGGCACGAAGTCGTCGTCTTGGGCATCGCGATAATAATACACGCCTTGCACCAAGGACGCGGCCACATTGCCGACGCCAATGATGGCAACCCGCACTTTTTTGTCACTCATGGGGAACCTCCCAGCGTTAAATGGCATGGCGAAGGCCGCGCGAACGCGGCCACGCTAATCTTACCACGCGTCCCCGTGACGGGCCTGGGCCAAAGCAAAACGCCGCGCGACCCACGCGGCGTCACGCGGCGAACGGCCTCTCAGGGCGCGCGCCCGGCCTTACAGGGGCGGGAACTCGTCCAGGTCTTCGTCCTCGTCGCCGCGACCCTGGGTCAGTTGCTCCATGACCTCTAAGGGCAACACCACCCACAGCAGCAGCACATCGCCCTCTTCGGTGGGCACATAGCGCACCGCCACGATGGGCACCCGCTGCACCAGGCCCAACGGCGTGCGAAACTCGAAGTACATGCCTTCGCGGCGCTTGCGCCAGGCCCGATAGCAGCGTTCCACCAGCGCGGGGCCGTTGAGCGCCCGCACCCGGGTCACCGCGATGTAGGACTGCGGCGAGGGCCCTTCCAACGCACCGGCCCAATAGTCCGCTGCGTCTTCCTGCACCGGCTCGAATTCCGGCGTGGGCCCCTCGATGATGGTGATTTTCCGTTCCTCGTTCATGCGACCTTCACCCCTCACGGGATACTTCAATCATACCACGAAACCCCCCGCCCGGGGCGTGCCTTTCCGCGCTCCGCACTCCGCAGTCCGCGGCCCGCGGTTCGCGGGCCGCGGCGCGTCATTCCTCCTCGGGGTGCAGCAGCGGGGAGAAGGTGTCAATGAGCAGCCGCACATCGCCGCCCACCGAGTAGAGCACCGGCGAGGTCGCGCCCCGGTCCAGGTACTCCTTCACCTTGGCCCGGGCCTCTTCGGGCGTGCCCGACGCGGTAATGCGATGGATGAGGTCCTCGGGCACCAGGTGCTTGGCCCGTTGGATTTGCTCATGGGTGGCCGGCCAGCCCAAGATGGACTGAATCTCACGCACCACCTCTTCGGAGACCCCCGAAGCCTTGGCGATGTGGGGTTGCTGAGCCAGATACTGCACCAGCAACTCCCGGGTGCGGTCAATGGCGACTTCGCGGTCGTGGTCCACCGAGGCCACGATGAGTTGCGGGCGGTCAATCTCGTCCAGGGTACGCCCGGCCTTGCGGGCGCCCTTGGCGATTTGCTCCAGGGCCCAATCGTTGTATTCGGGCGGCACACAATAGTTGAGCAGCACGCCATCCGCGATTTCACCGGCCAGGGCCAGCATCTTGGGGCCGGTGGCGCCGATGTAGATGGGCACATCTCGCGGCTCCCGCCGGCCGTGCACCACATCCAACTCGATGCCGTCCACGTGCACGAACTCGCCGTGGAAGGTCACCCGCTCCATGTTCAGCAGGCGGCGCAACACGATGACGGTCTCACGCATGGCCTTGAGCGGCTTGCGGCGCATGATGCCCACCTGGCGGGCCAGGGGGTCCCACCAGGCGCCCAGGCCGGCGATGATGCGGCCGGGGGCCAGGTCGTCCAGGGTCAAGAAGGTCGCCGCCAGCAGACCGATGTTGCGGGTCCAGTTGTTGATGACGCCCGAACCGATTTTGATGCGCTCGGTCACCGCGGCATAGGCCGCCATGGGCACGATGGCGTCGCGCACCAGGCGGCTCTCGGCCTGCCACACGGCCTCGAAGCCCAGCTTCTCGGCATATTGCACATCGGCCAGGCCCGCGCGCAGGTCGTGGGCGTCTTGCAAATACAAAGCGGCTCGTTTCATCAGATGCCTCCTTGAGAGGGAACCGGGTTAGCCCGGCCAGGGTGAAGGGTTCTCATAATGGGCCACTTGCAGCATGTGCTGGGCCAGGTCGGGGAACACCGCGCGCAGCAGCGCGGCATCGTGGGGCCAGTCCAGGTCGTGGGCCAGGCCGTCCCGATAGACCACGTGCACCTCACGGCCCTGGCGCTGCGCGTGGCGCAAATGGCGCAAAAACGAACCCGGGCCATAGGCAAAGACATGGCCGTGCGGCGGGGCCAGGCCCAGCGCGTTGGTGCCCTGACGCTGCCCGTCGGGCGCGATGACCAGCCGACCCCGCGCCGGCTCGGGCTCGGCCCGCAGCGGCTGCACCATGGCCGCGACATCGTCGGGGGTGAGTCGCGGCAAGTCCACGGCCAAAATCAACATGCGCGGGATGTGCCACGCGCTCAGTAAGGCTGCGGTGCGGGTGAGGGTGCTGTTGAGGTCCGCGTCGCCGGCCTCTTGCAACACGCGCGCGCCCCACGACCGGGCCAGGGCCAACACCGCGGTGTCACGACTGACCACCAGCACCTCGTCAATGCCCGGTGTCTGGCCCACGACGCTCAGGGTGTGCTGCAACAACCAACGATTGAGCCGCTCGCGGTCCTCGGGGGTTAGCGCCCGCCCCAAGCGGGACTTTCCCTCGCGCAGCGGCTTGACGGGAAGAATCGCCCACAAAGTCACGGATGGTCCTCCAGGCTCCCCGGGCCTCGAGTGAGGCTCGGGCAGGATAGGCGCAGGCGCTGCATCTCTTCTCCTTGCCCGCGCTATCCACGCGCCGCCAGGCGCAACGCCTGGGCGAAATCCCAGGTCACCTGGGCCAGGGCCCGCCGCCGCGCCGGCGTGGGCATCCAGGCGTCGGTGACCAACACGGCCTGGCCTGTGGCCGCGGTGATGCGGGGCGCCAGCGCGGCGTCCGCGGCGTCCACCACCAGCCCGTGCACCAGGCCCTGGTAATGGCGGGCCACCGCCAGGGCCGAGGGCTCGATGCCCATCTCGGCGTACATCTTGGCGGCCGGGCCCTTGACCGCGCGGCCGCCGATGAGGGGCGACACCGCGACCACCGTCTTGCTCGCCAGCGCCTCGCGCACCCCGGGGATGGCCAGCATCGGGCCGATGCTCACCCAGGGGTTGGAGGGCGCTATCAGTACGGCCTCGGCCGCAGCCAGGGCTTCCAGTACACCCGGTGCAGGGCGTGCCCGGGCCGCGCCCACGAATTCGAAATCCTGCACCCGGGGGGCGCACTGGCGTCGCACGAAATAATCCTGAAAATCCAACCAGCCGTGCTCGGTCGTGCGCACACGCGTCGGCACGGGGTCGTCGGTCACGGGCAGCACCTGGGCGCGCACGCCCCAGGCCTGGCACACCGCGCGCGTGATGGCACTCAGCCGCTGCCCGGCCTGCAGGCGGCGGGTCCGCTCCAGATGCAGCCCCAGGTCGCGGTCGCCCAGGCGGAACCAGGTCGGGCCGCCCAACTCGGCCACGGTCGCCAGCGCGTGCCAGGTCTCGTCGGCCCGGCCCCACCCCGTGTCGGGATTTTCGCGACCGGCCAGGGTGTAGCACACGGTATCCAAATCGGGGCTGATGTGCAGCCCAAAATGGGTGAAGTCGTCGCCCACATTGACGATGACGGCGACTTGCTCAGGAGGCAGCACCTGCACCAGGCCGGCCGCGAAACGGGCCCCGCCGACCCCGCCCGCCAGCACGACCGCTCGTGGCGTGATGGGCATGGTCGGGTTCAGCGGGCCAGCATGGGGCCCAGGGCCCGGCCGCCCAGCAGATGCATGTGCAGGTGAAAGACCACCTGCCCCGCGTGGTCACCGGTGTTGACGATAAGCCGATAGCCCCGGCTCAGGCCCAGGGTCTGCGCCACCTGCCGGGCCACGGTAAACATATGCCCCACCAGGGGCTCGTCGGCAGGCTCCACCCCATCCACCGATGGGATGTGCTTGTTGGGCACGATGAGCACATGCACCGGCGCGATGGGGTTGATGTCGTGAAAGGCGGTGACTTGCTCGTCGTGATAGACGATGTTGCCGGGCAAATCGCCGCGCACGATTTTGCAAAAGATGCATTCCGGGTCGTGATGCGTCATGGGCACACTCCTTGCCTGCGGCCAAAGTCGCGTTTCCATTATACCCAAGAACCGTGGGAAAACCATGAGGAACCCGCGCCGCGGGTACGCCTATACTGTCGAAGGGGGGTGTCAGCAAGGGCGACCTGCTGCCTGCGGCAGGCGTCCTCGCGGGGGTCGTTGCGAGGGCGCGCAGCGCCCCGTAGGGGCGCACGGCGTGCGCCCGCTCCTGACGCCGTCAGACAGGAGCCTATGCCGCTTCGCGTGAGGCCCAGGCCCTCGTCGGGCCCACGCAGGAGATGGCTTCGCCGCCTGTGGCGGCTCGCCATGACACGTCAAGGGTGTTTGCTGTTATTCAAAGCCCCAACACGCCCACGCTCCCCAAAGTCACCTCCGGCCCTGCGCCCCAAGATGGCCTATTCACCGATTTCGGCGACACTTGCACGCGCCCCCGCGCCGCGGGCCGCGACCTGCGGGCTGCGGCCCGCAGGCAACCCTTGCCCGTGCCCTTGGTTGCGCATTCGCGCCCGCGCGCGGTGTTTTTGTGGTACAATTGCCCTCCGCCGAGGGCCACAGC
>WGAK01000194.1 GCA_015494815.1 Anaerolineales bacterium
CCAACCTCCAGGGTGTGGTGAAGACATCCACGTCGGGTTCCAGGTAGGCAAAACTCAGCCGGAAGTCGGTTTGTCGGGTTCTGCGGTTCTCCCAGGCCAGGTAGAGATGGACCTGGGGGAACAGCGCGTGGTAGGCGTCCAGCGTCAGGATGGGATTGCGGTAGAAGGAAATGCGTCGGTCGCCGCGCACCAGGTCCACCCGGGTAATGGGGAAGAAATGCGGGTCCAGGTCGGCCTCCGCGGGCAGCGGATACCCCGCGATGCGGAACTCCAGACCCACCCGTTGGGCGTCCGTGTAGGCCCAACGGTCGGCGATATGTACCCCCGAGGGCGCGACCGAGGGGGAGGGCTGTTGCGTCTCGTGAGGCGATGGCGGCGTTGGAAGAGGCGAGGCACCGGAACGGCAGGCCCCCAGCCCAAGCAGCAGGAAAAGCCACACCAGCAGCCCGCGGCGGTCGCCCATCTCAGCGTATTTCGAATACCCAGGGGCCGTACACCGCGCCTTCGATGGCATCCACAATCAGGCGGTCGGCCTGTTCGCGGCTCATACCCGGCGGCAGTTTCAAATTCGTATAGTAACCGGCCATGTTGAAGTTACAGGTGAAATCCAGGCCTGGATAGCGGGCGCTCAATTGGCCCCGGGCTTGCTCGCAGGCCTCGTTGGCATTGGGCGGCCCGCCGGGGATGCGAATTTGCTCGATGACCAGCCGAACGGATTGCGCAGCCTGCACTTCCGCGGGGGTGACGGGAAAAGTCAGGGTGTAGCAGCCCGGGCGCACATAGATGGCGCCTGAGATAGGGATGGCCCGGTCGTCCAGGTAGAGAGTGACGGGCGCGAAGGGCATATGCCGAGGCGTGGGCGGGTTCACAATGCAAACCGTGGCCTGGGCCTCGGTGGCCGTGGTGGTGAATTGCAGCAGTTGGAGGGCGATATCCTGGGCGTTTTGGGTCTGTCCTCCGGTGGGCGCCGGGGGCTCGGGACAGTTCCCCTCCTGGGGACATGCCCGAATGATGACCCAGATATAACGTCCACCATCTACCGGCACGATTTGTCCCTGGGCGTTCCGCAGGGTCCAGCGTTCGCTGTAGATGCCGGTTTCCTGCGGCGCGGTCATGGGCACGGCGAGTTCCACCGTCGCGCCCGGCGGCACGCTCTGGCTCAGGGGCAGAAGCGGCGTTTCGGCCAGCGGCGCGCCTTGGACGGCTTCCCGGTGCAGGAAATAGTCCGGTCCCCACGAGGTGGCTCCCGCGTTGGTCAGCCGCCATACCTTGACGAAAGCCTCGCCGGGCTTGACTTGAGCGTAATCCGGATATGTTTCGCCCGCGAAGGCGGCTCGGTCGTTGGGACTCAGGGCATCCTGCAGGCGCACCGTGGGCGTTGGCGACGGGGTTGCCGGCGTCACGGTGGGTGTTGGAGGCGGCAGCGGCGTGGGGGACGGGGTTGGTCGGACGGTCCCCGATGCTGCTGTCGCGGTGGGTGTCCAGGTGGGGGACGGGCTGGCCGACGAAACGGCCGCCCGGCACCCGGCCCGGGCAAAGGCAAACAGGGCTATTGGTAGTCCTGCATAGAACCCGCGAAGACGCATGACGCTTTTTACCTCTCCCAGGGAATATGCGGCGTGAGACAAGAGGGTCCCACGGTCCGCCGCGAGCAAGCCCGCTGGTGGGCCGTGGGACCGTGAAGCCCGGAAGAGCCTACTTGAGGGCGAGGGTGGTTTCCCAGGCGACGGGGATTTCGTCCATGCCCAGTCGCTGCACCAAGAGGATGGCCTGCTCCGTCGTCATGCCCTCGGGCAGGGCGTGGAACTTGAGATATGCACCGCCGCCGAATTCTCCCCGTTCGTGGACGACCTCGAATTTCAGCCCGGGGGCCACCTTCTGTGCCCGCGCGTGCAGTTGGACCACCACCTCGTCGTCCCAATAACCGTTGCCCAGTTCGAGCCAGAGGGCCTCCAGCCGCAAGGTGGCTCTTTGCGCCTGAAGACGCCCCTGGTCTACGGGGAAGGTGAAGGCGTAGCATCGGGTTTTCCGTTGCATGACATCCGGGTCCTTGGCATTCAGGAGCCGGACCTCCGCGTTAGGGACTTCCTCATTCCCTATCGTCAGGGTGGCATAAGGGTTCCAGGGCTCCAGGGTGGGCATCTCGATGCACAAAGTAGCCACCACCGCCTGGGGCGCGACTTGTACATCCTGAACTTCCACCTCGAGCGGCACTGGTCGCGACTGGCGCAGATAACCCCACGAGCCCAGATGGGATCCTCCGGCACCGTCGGGGCTGCGTGTCCGGTTTTGAATTGATAGGCCAGGAGCAGCGTCACCATGCCCAGGACGAGCATTGCGCCAAGGCGCCAAGGAAAGAAATTCTTCTTCATCATCATGACCCTCCAGTTTGTCACTCCTGTTCATGAGACGCGGGGCTTAAGCGCATCCCCAGGAGGTAACCCATTGGTAATTTTGATATGTCCACCCCTTAAATCCGCGAGTACACACGGCGGGCTCCTTAGCAACTCGCGGCCATTGCCCGTTCCGAGGGCGTTGAAATCAAGAGGATGGTCGAGCCAAATCCAAGCAGCAACCCTCGTAGCAAATGCCATGCTTGGAGGGTATCAGAACGCTACACTCGATGCAATACCAACTTTTGGGTGACAAGCGAGCTGGGCATGGCCTTAAGGGGATGGTATGCCTTTGTTTTCGCGAGCCTCGTCATGGTTCTCGTGATATCGGTAATACGCGGCCACGGCCTGGGTGCGGCAGGCCACCCGCAATTTGCGATACAGGCGGTGGATGTAGGTTTTGACCGTATTGAGGCTCAGCCCCAACTGGTAGGCGATGGCTTTGTTGCTCTTTCCCTGGGCCAGCAGCCGCCATATTTGCCGTTCGCGTGGGGTAAGGGACGGGGCCTCCTCTACCATGACCGACCTCCCAAGGGGTTTGTCTTCATGGTACCAAAGGCCGCGTCAAATCCGCGTCAAGTTCCGGATGCCTGGTCCGTTTTCGGTCGGTGGGGGGTGGTGGTGCTGGGCCACCGCGCTTGGCCCTTGGCCTTTGGCGACGGCGATGTGAGGGGGAGGTACAAAGTGAACGTGCTGCCCCGGCCCTCGGCGCTTTGCACCTCCACGCGACCGCGGTGCCAAGCCACGATCCGGGCCACCAGCGCCAGCCCCAGGCCCGAGCCCGGACGGCGTTGTGCCATCCGCCCGCGGAAGAACCGCTGAAACAGGCGCCGTTGCTCCTTCGCGGGGATGCCCCAGCCCGAATCCTGCACTTCGACTACCAGCCAGGGGTCTTCTCGGCGGAAGCGCACCCACACATGACCACCGGGGTTGTTGTACAAGATGCCGTTCTCGACCAGGTTGCGCAACACCATGCGTAAGAGGTGCGGTTCGCCGTGGATCACAACGGCCTCGCCGGGCGGCGGTGCTTCCAGGTGCAGCGTGACCCCCGACTGTTTAGCCAGGGGGACGCATTCGTCCAGCACCTCGCGGGCCAGATGGGAGAGGTCCACGGTGGTCCAGCGTGCCCTCGGAGGTTGGCGAGTGAGCCAGAGCAAAGCCGCCACCATGCGCTCCATACGGGCCAGCGCCTGGGCCATGTCCTCCAGGGCTTGGCTCCGGGCCTGGGGTGTCAGGCGCTCGGCCTTGCGCAAGAGACTCAAATTCAACCGCGCGGTCTGTAGGGGGGTGCGCAATTCGTGGGCTGCGTTGTTGACGAAATGGCGGTGGTCCTCCAGCACCTGATGCAGACGGCCCAGCAGGTGGTTGAAGGCCCTGGTCAGGTCGCGTATCTCTCGCTCGGGGCCGGGGGATGAGATGGCCTTCGGCAGCGCGCCTGTGGCGCCGAACTGGGCGACCTGCTGCTGCAGGGCCCGCAATGAACGGAGGAAATACCCCGTGAGCGCGTAGGTGGTCAGGCCGGCCAGTAAGGTGAAGACCGTCAAACCTGCGGCCGCATAGGCCCAGAAGCGCTTTTGGGCTGTGAGGTTGACCCCGGGTACGATGAGTCCGCTGATTGTGCCCCAAGTCTTCGCCCCGGTGTTCCCGTTGGGCATTCGCAGGGGGCCTTCCCCTTGCAGGATGATTTGCTGTTCGCCCTTGGGCACCGCCCAATAGGGCACCTGGTACAGATAAAGAATCAAGAGCACGCCCATCCCGACCATTAACCCGGTCATGCCCCAGGTCAGGCGCCGGCGCAAACTGGTGCGAGGATGGGTTGGAGGCGCAGGGTTGTCGGGATTCATGGCTCTCCTCCCGGCGAGCCGGCCAGGGCGCAGCCTCGGAAAATCTTAGCGCCTTTGGGCCCCCGTTTCACGATCGGGCGCTTCGGTCTCGGGGACTCGCAACCGATACCCCTGGCCGGGCAGGGTTTCGATGAAACGGGGGTGGTCGGCCGGGTCCCGGAGTTTGCGGCGCAGATTGTAGATGTGGGTGCGCACCGTGTGGGTGAAGAGGTTGCCCGGTTCGCCCCAGATGTGTTCCAGCAATTCTTCGGTCGAAATCACCCGGCCTGGGTGCCGCATGAGGTATTCCAAAATGGCGAACTCTTTGCGGGTCAGGGGCAACGGCTCCCCGGCCAGGTAGGCTTGCCGACGGGCCGGGTCCAAAACCAGGTCGCCGGCCCGCCATAAGCCGGCCTTTGGGTGGAGGTGACGCCGCAGCAAGGCTCGCAGTCGGGCCGCGAGCACATCCAGGTCCACGGGCTTGACCACATAATCGTCCGCGCCCGCGTCCAGGCCTTCGACGATGGTTTGGGGTTCGTCCAGCGCGGTGAGGATAAGGATGGGCAGTTCCAGGCCCTGCTGGCGAACCCAGCGGCACAGGTCCAGGCCGTAACCGTCGGGCAGCCGCAAGTCCAGAATGAGCGCGTCGTAGGGGCGAACGGCAAGGGCGTGCCGGGCTTCTTCCGCGGTGCCCACGGCTTCGACCGTGTACCCCTGCAGGTGCAAGCCCTGTACCAGGGCCCGCGCCAGGGCCGCGTCGTCTTCCACGAGCAGTAAGGGCATCTCCTCTTCCCCGGTCAGGTGGTGGGCACTGGCATTGTACCTCAAAAAAGGCGCTCGCGGGCCATCGCCAGGTGAAAGAGAACGCTGGGCTCGCCTTGGAGTACACGTAAGGTCACCAAAATGGGCAACTGGACGGTTTTGGAGTGCGGCGCCTGGGAGTGCTGGAGCCTTAGACCACGCCAGAACCGCGTCCTTCCCGTGTCGTGGCGAGCCGCCGCAGGCGGCGAAGCCATCTCCTGCGACGGCCCGGCGAAGGTGTGAGCGTCTCGCGCGACGGCAAAGCCCGCCTTTCGGCCATACCAGGAGATTGCTTTGGGGGCTGCGCCCCCTCGCAACGACACAGACAAAGGTGCGTCGCGGTTGCGGGCCCGCGCAGCATACCCTCTTTCGGCGACTCTTGCACACGCCCTCGCCTTGTGAGGGGTTCCCAAGGTGGCGGTTTTGGGCTACAATAGAGGCTACTTCGCGATGATTCTTGATTAGCGCCGGTTGCCGTGGGGCTGGGTGCCGAACCTCGGTTGGGCGGATTGCGTGAAAGCCCTGCGCGCGCGGTGGTGAACCGGGTGTCATGCTGCGTATAGCCAATGTCTTGCGAAAGCCGCACCTGCGCCGATGGGCGCGGCGCTGGGGTTGGCTGGGTGTGCTGGCGGTGATGCTGCCCGGCCTTGGGCGTTTGCCCTGGGCCGAGATGGGTGCCGTGCTGCGCAGGTTGAGCCCCTGGGCCTGGGGTGGTCTGGTGGTGCTCAACGCGGCTTTCGTGTTCGTGAGCGTGGCCCGCTGGCGCGTGCTGCTGCGTGCCCTCACGCCCCGACGACCTGCGTGGGGGCGCTTGTTGCGCTATCGTCTGGCCGGGTTCGCGGTCAGTTATTTCACCCCCGGCACCCAGGTGGGCGGGGAACCGCTGCAGGTTTGGGCCTTGCAGGCACAGGACGACGTGCCGCTTGCGGCGGCTGCGGTTTCGGTGGCCCTGGACCGGCTGCTGGATTTCAGCGCCAATTTGCTGTTCTTCGGCCTGGCTGCTTGGGCGTTGGCACATCAACGGGTTCACCTGGCCGCACGCGGCGAGCCGTGGCTGGTGCTGGCCCTGGGCGTGGGCCTGGCGTGGGCGGGCTTGTGCGTGCAACCCTGGTCGCCCACCCAAGGGGGCTGGCGCGGTATGGTAGCCCAGGCCGCGCATCTGTGCCGTCGCCGTCCGGCCGCGTTGGCCGCGGCCGCGGGCCTGTCGGCCCTGGCCTGGGGCCTATTGGTGGCCGAGTACCGCTGGATGCTGTGGTCCCTGGGCCTGCAGCCGACCTGGACCCAGACCCTCACCATGATGGTGGCCGCGCGGCTGGCCTTCTGGACGCCTCTGCCCGCGGGTGTCGGCGCGCTGGAAGTGGGCCAGGTCTGGGCCGCGCGTTTCCTGGGCTGGCCCCCGGCCGCCGGTTTGGCCTTGAGTTTGCTCATTCGGGCGCGTGATGCTTTCATCGGCGGCTTGGGGTTGCTCTTTACTCGTGGCCTTTGGTCGCGTCGCCAGGCGTCCATCACTCCTACGACGAACATGACGCCTTCGGAGGGATGATGATGTCCACCGTCGTCGTACATCGCGAAGTCTGTGCCCGTATCCCCACCCAGGAGGGTGAGTTTCGGCTGTGCCTGTATGCCAACAACCGGGACGCCAAAGAGCACCTGGCGCTGGTGATGGGGGACCCGCGCGGCGAGGCCGTGCCCGTGCGGTTGCATTCCGAATGCTTTACGGGCGATGTGCTGGGTTCGTTGCGCTGCGATTGCGGCGAGCAATTGCACTTAGCCATGGCCTACATTGCCCGGGTGGGCCGGGGGGTCGTGGTCTATTTGCGCCAGGAGGGGCGCGGTATTGGCCTGCTGGACAAACTGCGGGCCTACAACCTGCAAGACCAGGGCTATGACACCGTGGAGGCCAACCTGCTTTTGGGGCATCAGGCCGACGAGCGCAATTACGACATCGGCGTGGCGATTTTGCGCGATTTGGGCGTGCAGTCGGTGCGTTTGCTGACCAACAACCCGGCCAAGGTGCAGGCCCTGGAGCAGGCCGGGTTGCCCGTGGTGGAGCGAGTTCCCCTGGAGCCCACGGTGCACGCCGAAAACCGCTTCTATTTGGAGACCAAGGTGCGGCGCATGCACCACTGGCTCAATCTGGGCGCCTGGCAGGGGAATGAGGCGCGCGACGATGCGTCGCGCGGGCGCTCGGGTGCTACCGACGACGCCGCAGCAGGAACAGCAGCACCGCAACCCCGCTGATGAGGCCGGCCCCCCGCGCGGCTTGCTGCCAGGTGGTCCAATCCAGCGCGGCGGGGTTGGTGGGTGGCAGGGCTTGGGCCGGGGG